>DXZN01000020.1 GCA_019419645.1 Collinsella sp.
GGCTGCCCCAAGTACGGCAAGTGCGAGCTGCAGTCTATGCATCAGTACCTGGGAGTTTCGCCTGCGCGCTGGCGCACCAAGAGCCGTCCGGTCGCCACGGACGAATCGAACCCGCTGATCACCCATATGTTCACCCGCTGCATTCGGTGCGGTCGCTGCGTGCGCGCGTGCCGCGAGCTGCGCGGCGCCGGCGTCTTGGACTACCAGCGCACCGAGGACGGCATTCGCATTGGTACGGACGGCAGCGTGAGTCTGCAAGAGGCCGGATGCCGTTTTTGCGGTGCCTGTATCGAAGTGTGTCCCACGGGCTCGATCGTCGACACGCTCGATATGTTCGATGAGAACAAGTCCTATGCCGACAACGTGGTCCCCTGTCGCTCGGGCTGTCCCGCCCACGTGGATATCCCACGCTACCTGCGTCACATCCGTAACGGCGAGTACACCCGAGCCGCCGCGGTGGTGCGCGAGAAGGTCCCGTTCCCCGAGAGCCTGGGCGACATTTGCGTCCATAGCTGCCAGGATGCCTGCAAGCGCAACGAGCTCAACGGCACGCCGGTTTCGGTTTGCCGTCTTAAGCGCGCCGCGGCCGTGCGCGATGCGGGCGACTGGAAGGCCAACGTGCGCCATGAGCCGCTGAGCGGCAAGAGCGTCGCCGTTGTGGGTGCCGGTCCCGCCGGCTTGACCGCCGCACTCTATTGCGCCGAGAAGGGCCACAAGGTCGTGGTGTTCGAGGCCAACGAGAAGGTCGGCGGCCAGATGCGCTACGGCATTCCGGCGTATCGCCTGCCCGATGCCACGGTCGATGCCGAGGTTGCGACGATTTTAGAGATTGCCCAGGGTGATGACGCCGAGCCGCGCATTGAGCTGCGCTGTGGCGAGCGAATCGCCGAGCCCCAGGCGCTTTTGGAGCAGGGCTTCGATGCCGCGCTGGTTGCGGTGGGCACGCATGACGGAACGGTGCTTCCCATGCCCGGCCACGACCTCGAAGGCGTGCTGCGTAACACCGATTTTCTGAAGGCCGCCCGTATGGGCAGCGCCCCGGACCTGACGGGCAAGCGCGTCGTGGTGCTTGGCGGCGGCAACGTGGCGTACGACTGCGCCCGCACTGCCGTGCGTCTGGGTGCCGCCTCGGTCGATGTCGCCTGCCTTGAGGCCCAAGACGCGATGACCTCGACGCCCGAGGAGCGTGCCGAGGCCGCCGAGGAAGGCGTGGTCCTGCACGATGCCTATGCCTTTACCAGCATTAACGAGACCGAGGACGGTTCGGGCAAGGTCGGTTCCATGACGATCCACAAGATCGAGCGGTTCTACTTTGACGAGAACCACCGCGCCGTCACCGAACTGCTCGACGGCGGCGAGAAGACCATCGATGCCGACTGCGTGATCTTTGCCGTGGGTCAAAAGCCCGAGGGCACGGCCCAGATGGGCCTTGAGCTTACGCACGGCCCGTATATCGTGGCCGATACCGAAGGCAAGACGAGCGTTGAAGGCATCTGGTCGGCGGGCGACTGCGTGACGGGTACCAAATCGGTGATCGCGGCAATCGCTGCAGGTCGCACGTGCGCCTCGGCCATCGACCGCGCTTTGGGTGGCGATGGCAACATCGACGAGGAGCTGACCGAGCATGATGCTCCCGAGCAGTGGATTGGCCGCGTCCCCGAGGGCTTCTACGACGATGCCGTGCAGCCCGAGTTTGTCGATGCCCAGACGCGTAAGGATAACTTCGATACGTTTGAGTGCCCCTATACCGACCATGAGGCTACGTGCGAGGCGAGCCGCTGCTTGCAGTGCGATTTGCGCCTAACGATCAGTACGCCGCGCCTGTGGAACGAATACTAGGAAAGGAGCGATAACCCATGACGATCATCAACTTTATGCCTGCGCATAAGCAGGCCCCCGTCGCGCTCTGGCTCCTTAAGAAGGACGTGGCGGCCGCTGCGGAAAAAATTGCAGGGGCCGGTGCCCAGGCGGTTTTGGTACCGGCAGGCGATGAGGTCTCTGCCGCGCTCGCGGATGCGTTGGGCGAGTCCTGCCGCGTGATCGAGTGCGACCCGAGCCTGGGCTTTGTCTATGCCAACGGTTCGGCCGCGGCCAAGATGCTCGACGGCGAAAAGCCTCTCCCATCTTGCTGCGAGGGCGATGGCGCCGACCGCTGCCTGAGCGGATCAGAGTTACTTGCCGCCGAAGGCAAGCGCTGGGTGTGGATTGACGGGGCCGAGGAGCCCGTTGAGGTCGACCGTGTCGTGAGTGCGGAATCCCTGGTTGCCGCGGCGGGCGCCGACGACGCTAAAGCGGTGGGGATTGGCTATCCCAGCGGTCTGCTGCTGAGGCCCGATGACACCTCAAAGATTGAGCTATGCAGCGACTACGTGCGCGTCTACACCGCCAAAAACTGCATGGCAAAGGCGCTTTTGGACATTTGCACGCTCTATCGTCACGAGAGCTGCGGACGCTGTGTCTTTGGCTACGAGGGCTCGCATCAGATTGCAACGATTCTTGCCGATATCTGCCGCAAGAAGGGCAAGCCGGGTGACTTGGCGCTCCTTCGTGACCTTTGCCCCGTGATGCAGGCGCAGTGCCTGTGCGAGCAGGGTCGCGTGCTGGCGCGCACGGTGCAGTCGTTCCTCGACCTGTTCGAGGGCGAGATTATGCAGCACACCACCAAGAAGGTCTGTGCCGCCGGGGAATGCCAGGCATTCTTGACCTTCCATATCCTCGCCTCCAAATGCCAGGCATGCAACAAGTGTGTCGATTCGGACGTTTGCGAGGAGGACGCGATTCTGGGAAGGCCGCGGTTCATCCACGTGATCGACCAAAAGGCTTGCACCCAGTGCGGTGCCTGCCTGGATATCTGCGACAACGGCGCGATCGTCACGGCTGGGGCCGTCAAGCCCAAGTGCCCGCCCAAACCCATTCCCTTTAAGCGCAAATAAGAGCGCCGACCCCTTCCGTTTTGTCCCTTGTAGGCATGCGGGAGGGGCCTTTGTTTATCTGCACGAGGTATTCCGCAAATACCGAGCGGGCCTTGGTTGCCTGGACGGTGCGCATGTTTTACGTCTGCCGTACGCTTTTTGCGAAGTACACACGGGCAGAATCCGTGTCCAAAATGCTCTGGAGAGGAGCGACCATGTCGTTTAAAGTGATGGCGATTTGTGCCGGCAGGCACGGTGGCAACGGCGAGGCTTTGGCCAAAGAGGCCCTTTGCGCGGTGCGCGAGGCTGGCGGCGAGGTCGAGCTGATCAATTTGTTCGACTATAACATCTTGCCCTGCACCGGTTGCGAGGGCTGCACCATGCAGATGGGAAAGATGGGCGCCGGCCTGCAAAAGGAATATCACGGCTGCGTTCTTAAAAACAAAGACGATGTAGATGCGATTATTCGCGAACTGCAGACCTGCCAGGGCGTGATCTTCTCGGTTCCGACCTACGACCTTACGCCCAGCTCGGTGTACACCCGCTTTGCCCAGCGCTTCTTGGCATACGAGCTTTCGTTCTTGCTTGCCATCGGTGCCGTAAAGGAGAATCCGCATACCGTTGCCGGCCTCATCTCCGTCGGCGGTTCCATGCACGATTGGCAGTCCCTGGCACTGGAGAGCCTGCAGGCGACTATGTTTACCATGTCGATGACTGTTGTCGATCGCTATATGGCGCAGCGCGACGGCCGCGCGGGCAATGCTTTTGTGTGGGGAGACGACGTGGAGTGGGGCGGACAGATCGCCCGCGCCCACAAGATGGGCGAGAACATCGTCAAGGCCATTCGCACGCCTGTTGACGAGCGCTGCTGGCTGGGCGATCCGGATGACGGCGTGTGTCCCAACTGCCACAGCTCCCTGGTGTACCCCGGCGACAAGCATTGGGATGGGGTCGAGTTTCCCTGGGAGTGTGCGGTCTGCGGCGCCGGCGGCGATATCGTAACCGACGAGCGCACCGGTCGCCCCAAGCTCAAGATTGCCGAGAACGGCCTGATTCGCGACCGCAACGACGACCACGCGCGCGCCGAGCACCTCAACGAGATCAACAAGACCCGCGACGAGTTCTTCGCCCATATGGACGAAGTAAAGCCGCTCATGGAAAAGTACGCCAAGATGACGTTCCCCACGCTGGAGATTAAGCGCGACTAGTTTTGCCCAAGCCCCGCCCGGCCTACTTGCGGCAGTGCAGGTCGGCGCTGGTGCGGGGCTTAATCCTCGGCTCAAGAAAGCCAAGGTAGATTAGGGTGCGAATCGAGAGGTGGAACAAAAAGAGGTCCTCTCCCGATGCCAAGTCGTTACCGGTGATTTCCTTTATGCGGTTAATGCGATAGAGCAGCGTGTTTTTGTGAAGCGACAAGATCGCGGCGGTGCGCACCGTGTTACAGCTGTGCTGCATAAAGGCAAAGAGCGTCTCGACCAGCTCGGAATCGTGCGACTGGTCATGCTTCCAAAGTGCCCAGATTGCCGGATGGCAGTAGTTTATAAGGTTGATGTGGTCGTTGCAGATGTCGAGCATTTCCATGTAGGTGTATTCGCAATAGCGATACACATGGGTGTCTTCGAGGATTTTGGTAAAGGTCGAGCCGTATCGAATGGCGGCGCGTGCCTGATTGAGGTGCGAACGCACATCGGTTGCCTGGGAAAACTCGTTGCTGATGCCAATGAACAAATTGTTCGTGGCAGCAACGCGGGCAAGGATCGCCTCATCGTTGGCGGGTAGCTGCGTGGAGGGCGGACGGCTTACCAGCGCCACGAGCTCACCTTCGTACATGGTGATAAGGCTATGGTGCAGTAGCGGCTGCAATTGTCCTCGGATGCTCTCCGCCTCGCGCGCCTCGAGCTGGGAATCTTTTTTGAGCAGGCATACAACGTAGAGGGCGGGAAGCGGCGCAAAGCCGACGAGCTGCATTTTGCGTGTGCAGGTGATGGGGTTGGGGATTTCGTCGTCCAGGAGGCGCGAGAGAAAATATGGCCCCTGTTGCTGGCCGCCCAACGAAAGAAAGCCGCCTTTCTGCAGTTCTTGCGCGAGCAGTCGGACGAAGAACTCAAAGACCTCGCGATCGCTATCGCCAAAGGCGTGATTGCGTTCGATCATCATCGCCCGGCCCAGACACGTGCCGTGCACCTTGATCGCATCGGTCATGGTGTTGAGGCGGAACATGTCGTTATAGCGTGTAAGCGGGCCTGTCGAGCGGGCAATCTCCTCGTCTAAGCCGCATTTGATGATGTATCGCACGGCTTCGTCCTGCAGCATGTCACCTTCGGAGAGCTCGGCGCGGGTGATGGCTGCAAAGGGGGAGTCGTCGTCATCGTCGAGCTCAAAGCCGCCGCGGGCGGCATAGCGGTACACGGGATCGACGACGAGCACCGGGTTGTCCATAGCGGCAGAGGCCGTTTGCGTGAGGCTCTTGAGCCCCGCGTCGCTCAAGAGCGCCTCGAGCAGCGCTTGCTTTGCGGTAGACGTATCGGTGGTACTCGGTTGCATGGGTGTCCCTTCTGCCGCGTCTTCGCCGTAGTCGACGCGTGACCAAATTATTATTGCAGGCTGTGCAGTATTAGGTTGTTTAAAAAGGTGAGTGTGGCGGTCGTTTCCTCGAACGGGGTGGCGCTGTTGTTGGAGAATGTCTCGATCTGTAACAGGTGGGTCCGGTTTTGGTCTGTAGTTGTTACAGATTGAGATGTTTCGGCAGGACGGTCTTCGTTTGTCTAAATCTGTAACACGAGGGACGGTTTTTACTGAGTAACTGTTACAGATCTAGATCTTTCGGCAGGCTAGATTGGTTTGTCTCAATCTGTAACAGTTGCTCGGCAAAATAGGGCCTAACTGTTACAGATTGAGACAAACCGACGCCCCGCCACACCCCATCCACCTGCCGCCACCTGCTGTCCGCCGATTTACATTGCGCCCCCGTGCCCCCATGCCATATCCTTTAGACAACTACGCGGCAACATCGCCGCCGCGCCTACAAGAGAGGAATGTCCATGACCGCACCTGCGTCCAAGCTGCTTCAACCCATTACGGTTGGCCCCCTTGAGCTCAAGAACCGCATTATGTTCCCGCCGCTTACCACCGGCTACGAGGAGCGCGACGGCTCCATCGGTGAGCGCAGCCTGGCTTTTTACGAGCGCCTGGCCCGTGGCGGCGTGAGCTACATCGTCATCGGCGACGTTGCTCCCGTCATGACCGCAAGCCCCACGCCCAAGCTGGCGACCGACGCTCAGATCCCCACGTTTAAGGCGCTGGCCGACGCCGTCCACAAGCACGGTGCCAAGGTCGCCCTGCAGCTGTTCCACCCCGAGTACGACGTCCCCGGCGTCGGCCGCATGGTCATGGGCTCCATGGCCGCTGCGAAAGCCGCGCAGGAGGCCAAGGCCGCCGGCGACGAGGAGACCTTTGCCGCCAAGATGGCCGAGTCCAACGAGATCCGCAAGCAGGCATATGCCAAGCTGCACCACGACATGCAGCACTTTGTGAACGAGGCGAGCGTAGAGCAGCTCACCCAGATCAAGGAGGCTATCGCCGCCTCGGCCGTCCGCGCGCAGCAGGCCGGGATCGACGCCATCGAGGTCCACGGCGACCGCCTAGTGGGTTCGCTGTGCTCGGCCATCCTCAACCAGCGCACCGACGAGTACGGTGGCTCGTTCGAGAACCGCGTTCGCTACGCGCTCGAGGTCGTCGCCGCCATTAAGGAGGCCGCGCCGCAGCTGATGGTGGAGTACAAGCTCCCCGTGATCATGGAGAACCCCGACGGCACGCCGCGCGGCAAGGGCGGCCTGCAGCCCGACGAAGCCTGCGAGTTCGCCAAGCTGCTCGAGGGCGCCGGCATCGACATGATCCAGGTCGCGCAGGCCAACCACACCGGCAACATGGGCGACACCATTCCGCCCATGGGCGCCATGCCCTACAACTGGACGCTGCCCGTGGCCGAGCGCGTCAAGGCCCTGGTCTCCGTGCCGGTGGCAACCGTCGGCCGCGTGGTCTCGGTAGAGGCCGGCGAGAAGATTCTGGAAGACGGCGCGGCCGACATCATCGCCTACGGCCGCTCGCTCATGTGCGACCCCGACATTGCGCTGAAGGCTGCGACCGGCGAGCCCATCCGCGAGTGCCTCAACTGCAATAAGGGCTGCGTCGACGCGATTCAAAACCGCAAGTACATCTCGTGCGTGCTCAATGCCGAGAACGGTGACGAGGCGACCATCGCCATTAAACTGGGTGAGGGCGACAAGAAGATCGCCGTGGTGGGCGGCGGCATCGCCGGCCTGGAGGCCGCGCGCGTGGCGGCCAAACGCGGCTACGACGTGACCGTCTATGAGGCGAGCGATCACTTGGGCGGCCAGATTGTGCTGGCGGCCGCGCCTCCGCGCAAGGATGAGATTATGCGCTCGGTCGAGTATTACGAGAAGATTCTGCCCGGCCTGGGCGTGAAGGTTGAGCTCAACCATGCCGCTAGCCCCACGGATCTCAACGCCGCCGACGCCGCGATTGTGGCTGTGGGCGCGCACGACGTGGTCATCCCCGTTCCGGGTGCCGACTCGGACAAGGTCGTCTCGAGCTGGGACGTGCTGGCCGGCAAGGTGGAGCTCAGCGGGCGCGTCGCCGTCATTGGCGGTGGCCTGGTGGGCACCGAGACTGCCGAATACCTGCTGCAGCACGGCTGCGAGGTGGCGATCGTCGAGATGCTCGACAAGATTGCCGCGGGCGAGTCCGAGACCATTCTGCCGCTGATTATGAGCGACTTTGCCGAGCACAACGTGGAGCAGCACGTGAAGACCCGCCTGACCGCCATTACCGACGAGGGCGTGGAGGCCATTCGCACCACCGAGGATGGCGCCGAGGAGCCGGTGAAGATCGCCTGCGATTACGTGGTGATGGCCGTGGGCTCCAAGGCCAACGCGTTTGACCTGGACGGCGTGACGGTGCCCGTGACCTGCGTGGGCGACTGCTCGGGTGAGCGCACCGCCGATATCGCGAGCGCCATTCGCACGGCGTATCACGCGGCCAACGAGCTGTAGTTGAACATCGCGGCCAGGCGGGACGGTAGCACGGATCCGTTTCGCCCGGCTGTGTCCCGTCGGGTGTCAACCGGTGCGGGGCCTGCAAGCGCAGCAGGCCCCGCCCTTTTTGTTTTGCTCCGGTGGATGGCAATGCGCGGTAATCATGAGGAGTAAGGACGTCTACTGCCTTGCTGATTACTCAAAATTATTGGGGGAGGGGTTAATAACTATATCCTCTATGTCAAAGGACATAAAGAGATGCCAATTTTGTTGACAAGCGAATGACGATTAGCTGCGAGTCAGCTACCAGCGTAAATAATCGATAAAGAAATGTCGTAAATTGGTGCCAAATGCCCAGATAACACCGCGTCTATTTTAATTAACTGCTTTGAGCAAACAGTAAAATGCTACTATCTAACTTGCACGTAAGAAAGCAGATTAACGGTTAAGGCTAAGAAGTGGCAGGTATGTCGGAAGCAACAAGGACTCGCACGCATGCGCCCGAGGTTAGGCAGCGCGCCGTCGAGATCCTCCAAGAGGGGGTCGGTCATCGCGCCCTCGCCGCGGAGCTTGGCATTCCCCAGGCCACGGCTCGTCAGTGGGCCCGCGCGTATGCCGTGGGCGGTGCCGACGCCGTTCTCAACGCCGGTTCGCATCATCACACCTATTCGTACGAAGTTAAGCTTGCCGTGGTCAAGGACCGCTTGGAAAACGGCTTAACGGTTCGCGAGGCCATGATCAAGCACAAGATTCCCAGCGAGTCTTCGGTCAAGGCTTGGTGCCGCCAGTATCGCGAGAGCGGTGAGTCCGCGCTGGTTGATAAGCCGCGCGGTCGCAAGCCGCGCGTTAAAAAGGCGGAATAGCGAACGGGATGGTGCGCCCACAGGGGCGCATTTTTCTTGCCGCGCCAACTTTTTGGACCGTCGTGAGCCTACTGGAACATCCTCCAAAGCGGTTAATAAACCGCGCGCAGTGGCCCGTGCGCTCGCCGCCGCGATAGGGGGAGTGTCGCCTCTCTACTCCAAAGCGGACAGGCTCCTTACCCCGTACGCCTAAAACTCCCCAGTTGACCGAAAACCCGCCGCCGCTACTCCTCAACTGAGCTATAACGTTAAACAATTGCAGCGTTTTTGCATGGGGGAGTGATGGTATGACGCTACTGTATTTCCTTACCCTGTTTCCGCTGGTACCGGCGCTGGGCATGCTGCTCGTGCGCGGTGACCGCGCCCGCGATGCGGTAGGGCTTGTAGGCTCCGGCATTATTATGGCGGTGACAGTTGTAGTCGCCGTCATGTTTTTTGGCACGGGTCCGCAGAGCTTTGAGGTGGCACCGGGCACCTCGCATGTGCTCTCGATCATCAGCTCCGTCATCGACGTAATTCTGTGCGCCGTCATCCTGTACAACGCGTTCAAATATAGGAACGCGCTTACCGGTGTGCTCGGCGTGGCGCAGCTGGTGGGTTCGGTTGCCTTCGCTGCCATGACGCTGCCCGCGGCCGAGGTTGTCACCGCCACGCCGCTCTACCTGGATTACATGAGTGTGATCATGGTGCTTGCCGTCGGCATCGTCGGCAGCCTTATCTGCGTGTACGCCCTGGGCTACATGAAGGACTTCCAGGCCCACGACGAGCACGAGGCAGCGCTGCGCGGGCAGGCGGCGCCCGACCGACGCCCGCAGTTCCTGGCGCTTATGTTCCTGTTCCTCTCGGCCATGTTCGTCATCGTGACAAGCGACAACCTTGAGTGGCTGTTCTGTGGCTGGGAAATCACCACCGTGTGCTCGTTCCTCATGATTGGTTACACGCGCACGCCCGAGGCCATCAAGAACGCCTTCACCCAAATCATCCTCAACATGCTGGGCGGCATCGCGTTTTTGGCCGGACTCATGTACCTGCACGTTAACGGCATGCCGCTGACTATCTCGGGCATGATCGAGCTTTCCGGCACCGGAACCGCGCAGTCCGCGCTGCTGGTGATGCCGGTCATCCTGCTTTCGCTCGCCGCACTCACCAAAGCCGCACAGATGCCGTTCCACACTTGGCTGTTGGGTGCCATGGTTGCACCCACTCCCACGAGCGCCCTGCTGCACTCGTCAACCATGGTCAAAGCCGGCGTGTTCCTGATGGTCAAGCTGAGCCCGCTCTATGCCATCTATCCCGTGACTGGCTTTATGGTCACGAGTGTGGGTGCCATCACGTTTTTGCTCGCTGCCCTCATGGCCATCTCGCAGAGCAACGCCAAACGCGTGCTCGCGTACTCCACCATTTCCAACTTGGGCCTTATCAGCGCCTGCCTGGGCGTCGGCGCGCCCGAGGCCGTGTGGGCCGCGATCTTCCTGATCCTGTTCCACACGGTGGCCAAGTCGCTGCTGTTCCTGTGCGTGGGCACGGCCGAGCATCATATCGGCAGCCGCGATATCGAGGACATGGACGGTATGTTCAGCCGCATGCCGCACCTGACGCGCCTGATGATGCTGGGCATCATGGGCATGTTTGTGGCGCCGTTTGGCATGCTCGTGTCCAAGTGGGGCGCCCTGGTGGCGTTTGCGCAGACCGGCAACGTGCTCATGATCATGGTGCTTGCCTTTGGCTCGGCCGCGACCTTCTTCTTCTGGGGCAAGTGGCTTGCCAAGCTTTCGGGCGTCGATCCCACGGCCCAAAACGTTGAGGTCAATGTCCATAAGACCGAATGGATGGCGCTCAACACCATCGCCGCGCTGCTGATTCTGTGCTGCGTGGCGTTCCCGGTTATCTCGAGCGGTCTGGTGTCGCCTTACTTGGCCATGGTGTTTGGCCGCGTGCCGTACGTTATTGGCAAGGACGCCATGTATCTGATGGTGGTTATCGTGGCGTTTATCGCCGTGGTGCTGCTGACTTCATTCCGCGTGAGCAACAAACCGCACGTAAACGTATATCTTTCGGGTGTGGGAACCGATAATTACCGTCATTTCCGCGGCTCGATGGGACGCGAGGTGAAGGCCGAAAAGCGCAATTGGTACTCGGAGGACGCCCTTGGCGAGAAGCGTATTGGCCCCGCGGGTAGTGTTGTTTGCTGTGCCATCATCCTGTTTGCGCTGCTGTGCTGCGCGTGGATTGGGCCCGAGAGACTCGCCATGAGTGCGCCCTCGGTGCTGCGCGGCAAGTATTTCGAAGGTTCGGGCGTCGTGGGCATCTTTATTGGCACCGTGGCGTTTGCCTTGCTGGCGCCGCTTGCGGGCGGCTTGATCGACGGCATCGACCGCAAGCTGTCCGCCCGCATGCAGGGCCGCGTGGGCCCGCGCCTGCTGCAGCCCTTCTACGACGTTGCCAAGCTGCTGCGCAAGGCCCCCGCCAGCGTAAACACCATGGACGATACCTACATGGCGTGCGCGCTCATCTTTACCGTGGTGGGCGGCGGCATCTTTGTGTCGGGCTCCAACACGCTGTTATGCGCCTTTATGGTGACGCTTGCCGCGATCTTTGTGGTGCTGGCGTCCGCCTCGACGCAAGGCCCGTTTGCCCAGGTCGGCGCCGACCGCGAGCTGCTGCAGGTCATGAGTTACGAGCCCGCCGTTCTGCTGATGAGCGTGGGCCTGTACCTTGCCACCGACAGCTTCGATTCCATCGCCGTGACGGGGCAGACGGCCCCCATCATCGTGTACAGCGCGCCCATTTTCCTCGCGCTGCTCGCGGTGCTTACCATCAAGCTGCGCAAGTCGCCGTTTGACCTTTCGTACTCGCATCACGCGCATCAGGAGATTGTCCAGGGCGTCGCCACCGAGATGAGCGGTGGCACGCTGGCCAAGATGACCCTTATGCACTGGTGCGAGACCGTGCTGTTTTTGATGTGGGTGGGCATGTTCTTTGTTTGGGACAACCCGGTGAGCTGGGCCGTAGCCCTGGTCGTGATGGCCGCGACGTATTTTGTCGAGGTCCTGATCGACAACACCTTTGCCCGCAGCACTTGGCGCAGCTGCTTTAAGCTCGGCTGGGGCGTGGCGCTGGTGTTTGGCCTGCTCAACCTTATGCCCATCCTCGTCGACGTGTTTATTTAGGAGGCGGCATCCATGGATCATAAAATGTCGCGCTCGCCGTGGGTTATCCATTACGACGGCTCGAGCTGCAACGGATGCGATATCGAGGTGCTGGCCTCGCTCACGCCGCTGTTCGATGCGGAGCGCTTTGGCGTGGTCAACACCGGCAACCCCAAGCATGCGGATATCTTTTTGGTGACGGGTTCGGTCAACGCGCAGAATCTGCCTGTCGTGCGCCAGGTCTACAACCAGATGCTCGAGCCCAAGTGCGTGGTGGCGTGCGGCATCTGCGCGTGCTCGGGCGGCGTGTTCCGCGATGCCTACAACGTGATCGGCGGCGTGGACCGCGCGGTTCCCGTGGACGTGTACGCGCCCGGGTGCGCCATTCGCCCCGAGACGGTGATCGATGCCATTGTGGAGGCGTGCGGCATCCTGGACCAGAAGGAGGCCGTGATGCGCGCCGGCGGCGATCCGCTTACCGTGGGCGGCGCTGCTACCTGGGACGGTGGCGTTGAGCTGGGCGAGGACGGGTTTGTGGCCGCGGCTGAGGCCGGCGACGCGCCCGCCGCTGGCGACGCACCTGCTGGGACGCCCGCCGCTGCAAAGGAGGCCGAGTAATGCAAAAGGCTATCTATACCACCGTCGGGATCGACGAGCTCCTGTCGCATGTCCAGGCGCTTAAGGGCGTCGGTGCACGCTTTGTGCAAATGCACGCCGAGCGCAGCGTCGACGACGGCTCGTATCGCTTGGTCTATACGTTTATCAACGTTCGCTCTGCTCAGGAGCATATTGCGCAGGACGGCAGCTATGCGATTGAGAACCTGGTGGCTGAGGGAATTGATCAGTACCAGGAGATTCCGTCCATCAGCTCGTACTATCCGGCGGTATTTCCGTTTGAGAACGAAGCGCACGACCTGTTTGGGCTTGCCATCACCGACATGCAGATCGACTTTAAAGGCTTTTTCTACCAGGTTTCGACTGCCGAGCCCATGAGCGTTATCACGCCCGAGGTGAAGGCTGCGCGCGAGAAGGCCATGAAGGTCCGCGCGGCTGCCGAGGCCAAGGCGCGCAAAGCCGCGGCCGAGAAGGCCGCCGCGGCTGCGGCCGCTGCGGGGGAGGGCGTTGTGGGCGCTGGCGATGCTGCGGGCGCCTCTGCTCAGCCCGCTGCGGCAACCGGCTCCGATACTCAGCACGATGAGGCTGCTGCGAAGGCTGCGCTCAAGGCCGCCGAGATGGAGGCAAAGCTCGCCGCCATGGATCCCGAGAAAGCGGCCAAGGTCCGTGCGGCGCTTGCCGCCAAGGCCGCCCGCGACAAGCAGAAAAAGGAGGCGTAAGGTCCATGGCACATCGCTCCGTTATTCCGTTTGGCCCGCAGCACCCGGTGCTGCCCGAGCCGCTTCATCTGGACCTGGTGATCGAGGACGACCGCGTCATCGAGGCAATTCCGCAGATCGGCTTTGTGCACCGCGGGCTCGAGAAACTCACCGAAAAGCGCGACATGCATCAGTTTGGCTACATCGCCGAGCGCATCTGCGGCATCTGCGCCGTGGGTCATAGCTGCGGCTATGCCAGCGCCTGCGAGCGCATGCTCGGCATCGAGGTGCCCGGCCGCGTGCAGTATATCCGCACCATTTTGCATGAGCTTTCGCGCATCCACTCGCACCTGCTGTGGCTGGGCCTGCTCGCCGATGCCTTTGGCTTCGAGGCACTGTTCTATCGTTCGTGGACCCTGCGCGAGCAGATTCTCAAGATCTTCGAGAGCACCTGCGGCGGCCGTGTGATCCTGTCGATCAACGAGATCGGCGGCCTTAAGCACGATATCGAGGACTCCGAGCTGGCGGGCATTGTCCAGACACTCGATGCCATGCGCCCCGACTACGAGGCCCTGGTGCATACGTTTTTGGATGACGACAGCTGTGGCGAGCGCCTGCATGGCGTGGGCGTGATCAGCAAGAAGGATGCGCTGGATCTGTCGATGGTCGGCCCGTTCGGCCGCGCCTCGGGCGTGGACTACGACGTGCGCATGTTTGGCGACGGTGCCTATGCGGATCTGGCTGCGTTTGAGCCCATCGTTGCCACCGACGGCGACTGCTATGCCCGCTGCCAGGTGCGTTGCGCCGAGGTCACGCAGGCTATGGACATCATCAAGGAGCTTGTGGGCAAGATTCCGCACGACGGTATCGGCGGGCGCACCAAGCTCACGCCGGCCGACGGCGCGCGCGGCGAGGTTGTGATTGAGCAGCCGCGCGGCGAGGCGTATTACTATGTGCGCGGCAACGGCACCAAGAACCTGGACCGTTTTCGCGTGCGCACGCCGACGTCGCAAAACCTGGCGGGTCTGACGCATGCGCTGCAGGGCGTGCTCATTGCCAACGTGCCCATGATTATCCTGACCATCGATCCCTGCATTAGCTGCACGGAAAGGTAGGCGCGGCATGAGTTTACTGACATTTGCCAAGACGGCCTTGGGCTCTATGGTCAAGCGGCCGGTGACGGTGTGCTATCCGCAGGAGGAGCTGACGGCACCCGAGCGCTTGCGCGGGCACATCGTCAACGACATGGACGTGTGCATTTGCTGCGGCATGTGCGCGCGCCGCTGCCCGGCGGGCGCGCTCGCGGTCGATCGCAAGGGCAGAACGTGGTCGATCGACCCGTACGCTTGCGTGGTGTGCGGCGAGTGCATCGAGAGCTGCCCCAAGCACTGCCTGACTATGGACACCGCCCGTACTCCGGTTGCGGCGGACAAGACTCCCACAGTAGAAACCAAACCGGAATAGAGCTGGAATAGAGCTGGAATAGAGCTGGAATAGGGGCCGGTGGGGCAAAAATGCCCCACCGGCCCCGCGCTTAAACGCGCGGTTGGGCCGCCACGAACAAAACTATGCCGGATTACGGAGCTGGATAGCGAACCTCCGACCATATCGAAAATTGCAAAAACAAAACCGCAGGTAGATAGCCTGCCGTTTTTCAAAAAATGAAGGTATGGATGAGGGCCCCGACTTTAGCCCCGTAATCCGGCATAGTTTTGAAATACCACCATATCCGTAGCATCCCTTGATCTCCCGTGGACAGAGGGAAACGGATCATTTTGGCCTTGCGAGGGCTGCCGCGTGACCCGTCTGCCACGAAATGGGCCCATCTACTACGTTTAGGCCGCTACCCTCAACCATAACGAACAACGCAAAAACAAAACCGCAGGTAAAATGCCTGCGGTTTTTCATGAAACGCGGCTATGGTCAGGGGTATCGGGTCAAACGTAGTAGATGGGCCAGTTTTGAGGCGAGCACCACCAATTGATCCCCCGGGGACGGAGGAAAACGGGTCATTTTTGCCTGATGGCTCCGAGTCGCACCCGTTTTCCTGCGAAAACGCCGTGTCTCAACTTTGGTGAGACATTTGTCTCACGCTCAAAAAAAGAATCTGGAACGTGTGTCACCTGCCCAAATTGTGTCTCATTCCGTAACTTTAGGCTGATGCAAGGTCTGAGCCTGCGAGAAGGGAGACGCGATGAGTAAGTACACGAGGGGTCTCTTGGCGGTGATACTGGCCGTAGTGCTGGTGTTGCCGGCTGCAGCATTTGCCATGCTGCCCGAGGCCAACGCCAGGTCCAGCACCGGTATGGACGGACCGACAATGACCGGAAAGGTCGTCGACTACGACACCAGTAACCACTGGAAGTTCTGGGCCGGCGGCTATGATGGCAAGGAAGTGACAACTCAAAACATCGGTCGAATCTGGACCGATAAGACGGTCAAGGAAACCGCGGCAAACGAAGAGTCGGATTTTCTGACCATGCTGTCTGCTATCTCTTCGACGTCCGATACGACGGTTTCCGGCAAGCCGCTCGACGTCGTGCTGGTGCTGGACGCTTCTGGTTCGATGAATGACCCCATGGGCAGTGGAGATTCCACCAAGCGTATCAGAGCGCTGAAAACGGCCGCCAATAGCTTTATCGATGCCATTGCCAAAGAAAATGCAAAGATTTCGGACGAGTCCAAGCAGCATCAAGTTGCCATCGTAAAGTTTTCCGGCAATATGGCTGGTTGGGTCGGCAACGACACGTATTTGGAGTGGGGGTATAGGTGCAACTACTCGCAGACCATGAAGAAGCTGACGCTCTGCAAGGGCAATGACGCGACGAACCTTAAGAGTACGGTCGACTCCATCAGGCCTAATGGCGCCACGCGCGCCGACTATGGCTTACGGCTGGCTAATGGGGTATTTTCGTCTGGTCGCGCCGACGCCAAAAAGATCGTTGTCTTCTTCACCGATGGCTCACCTACGAGTTCCAGTGGATTCGAGGCCGAGGTTGCCAATAGCGCCATCCGTAGCGCCAAGAACCTCAAGAATAAAGGTACCGACATTTACGCTATCGGCATCTTTGACGGTGCAAATCCCAATGACGACCCCACGGAAAAGCGCACAAGCAGAGAGAATAAGTTCATGCATGCCGTGTCGAGCAATTATCCCGACGCAAATTCGTATAAGAGCGATGAGCTTGGCACACGTGCAGAAAACTCCGATTACTACAAGTCGGCAACCAGCGCCTCTGAGCTCGAGAAAATCTTCGAAGAGATCTCGGGAAGCATTATCCAAGCTGGTTACCCGACCGAAGTTCACGGCGGTTATGGCGAGCATAAGTCTGGCTACATTACGTTTACTGACGAGCTGGGCGACTTTATGCAGGTCGACAACTTTACGTCTGTCGTGTACAACGGCGAGACGTTTACCAACCCGGCAATAAAGACCGAAGGCAACATCGACACCTACAAATTTGAGGGTGCTGCCGCGAACCTAGTCATCACCGTTCAGCATGCCGAAAAGAACAAGCCCCGGACCGGCGATATCGTAACGGTTAAGATTCCTGCGTCGCTGATTCCGTTGCGCCACTTTAAGATCAAAGATGGCATGCTTACGGTCGACAATACTGAGCCCGTTCGGGTGAGCTACACCTCGAGCGTTAAGAAAGACGCGCTCGATAACCTGTTTACACCCGAGCAGGTAGTGGGGCTTGAGGATTACATTAAGAGCAATACGACCACCGCGAAGGACGACTCCAAGACCGTAAACTTCTACGCGGACAAGTGGAAGAACGGTGCGCTGGGCGATACGATTGCCAACTTTGAGCCCGCGGATTCCAACCGCTATTACTATTTCCAGAAGCAGACCCCCATTTACGTGGATGAAAGCTGCACAACGCCCGCAACGGGTTCGCTGGCTGCCGAGGGCATCTATTACTACAAGGATGAGTTCGAGGTGAAGGGCACAGACGGCAAGGCCGAGCTCCGTACGGCTGTTATTGAGTTTACCGGCGGAGACGCCGCGAGCTTTGAGGGCGCCATCGTGCCCGACGCGAGCGGAAACCTGTCGTTTAGCAAGGGAACCGCGCGCCTGGCCTTTATTGACGAGCTCCACACCACCAAGGAGCGCGTGGGCGGTAACCCCACTGGCACCGCGACCGACGTGCTCAACCCCAAGTGGAACAACATGTCTGCCAAGTCGAACGCCACAGAGGTTGACGTTCACCTGGGCAACAACGGCAAGATCAGCTATAAGTACGACATGACGCCGGCAACGGTGGATACTAAGGCGAAGTTTGGCCTGACCAAGGTGCTCGAGGGCCGCGAGTGGGCGGATACGGACAAGTTTGAGTTTGGCCTGACGTCCGAGAACGGCGCCCCGATGCCTGCGGCTACGACTGCGATCGTGCACAAGGCTGACCTGGACCAGGGCAAGGCTGCCATCGACTTCGGCACGATCGAATACGCCGAACCTGGCACGTACGTCTACAAGGTCAGTGAAAAGCACGCCGGGACCACGATTGACGGCATCGCCTACAGCGGTAACGTCGCGGAGATCACCGTGACGGTGACGCCCGACAAGAAGGGTGAGCTCAGCGCCGCTGTGAAGGTGGCCTGGAGTGAACCCGAAGTGACCGAATTCAAGAACGTCTACGCTGCGGATCCTGTTGAGTCCAGCGTTACCGACGAGATCAAGGTCGCCAAGTCCCTGACCGGCCGCGATCTCAAGGACGGCGAGTTTAGCTTTGAGTTGCGCGAGATCAAGGGCGAGGACTCTGAGCTTATCGAGACCGTCAAGAATGACGCCAACGGCAACGTTGTGTTCAGCGCCATTAAGTACACCGAGGCCGGCGAGCACACCTATACGCTGAGCGAGGTCAAGGGCAATGCCGGCGGCATCACCTACGACGAAACCGTCTACACCATCGTGGCGACCATCAGCGATAACGACAAGGGCCAGCTGGTGGCCACGCACAAGCTGAAGGGCGCCGAGGACGCCAAGAGTATCGAGTTCAAGAACGCCTACACCGCGAATGCTGCCGAGGCATCGCTTGCGGGCATCAAGAACCTGCAGTTCGCCAAAGGTCTGACCCCGGCCGATATTGCCGGCAAGTTCACCTTTACCGTGACCGGCGAAGAGGGCGCGCCCATGCCTGCGAACACGAGCGTGACCAATGATGCCAAGGGCAAAGTCGACTTCGGCAAGATCACCTTTACGCTCGACGACCTTAACAAGGCTCTGGGTGAGAAGCCCGAGAAGCGCGAACATACCTTTACCTACACCGTGACCGAGTCCGGCGAGGTCGCTGGCGTGACCAACGACGCCAAGCCTTCGCGTACGGTTTCCTTCACCGTGACCGATGACGGCGAGGGTAATCTGAGGGTGTCCCGCAAGCCGGATGGCAACGCAGCCTTTACGTTCACCAATACCTATAGCGTGACACCTGTCGAGACGAGCGTCACCGACCAGATCACCGCGACCAAGGTTCTGACCGGCCGCGATCTCAAGGAAGGTGAGTTCTCCTTCAAGCTCGTCGAGGGCGAGGGCGAGGCCGCCAAGGTCGTCGCTACCGGCACCAACGGCGCCGACGGCACGATTACGATGAGCCCCGTGAAGTACGACAAGGCCGGAACGCACACCTACACGCTGCGCGAGGTCAACGGCGGAACCACCAGTAAGGGCGTCAAATACGACGAGAAGACCTACGCTATCGTGACCACCATTACCGACAAGGGCGACGGCACGCTCGAGGCAAAGCACGAGCTGAAGGGCGCCGAGGACGTTCAGAGCATTAAGTTCGAGAACACCTACAGCGTGACCCCGCTCGAGACCGAGGTTGACTTTGATCTGAGCAAGGCCATTGACGGCCGCGACTGGACGGATGCGGACAAGTTCAGCTTTACCATTACCGCCGCCGAGGGCACCCCGCTGCCCGACCCCGCAACCGTGACCGTGAACAAGAAGGACGCGAAGGACGGCATCGCCGCCATCAACTTCGGCAAGATCCGCTACACGGCTGCCGGAACCTACAAGTACGAGATTCGCGAGAACGCAGGCAACGCGGCAGGCATGACGTATGACGGACATGTCGCGACCGCCGAAGTGACCGTGACTGATAACGGCAAGGGCGTCCTGACCGCCAACGTCACCAAGAAGGAAAACGGCCGCTTCACCAACAAGTACCACACTGAGCTCAACTACACCGCGGCCGGCGGCCTTAAGCTCAGCAAGACCCTCTCCGGGCGTCCCATGACCGAGGGCCAGTTCACCTTTACCGTGACGCCCGCCGACGCAGCTTCTGCCAATGCGCTCGGCCTGCACGAGGGCGCCAACGTGTACAAGTCCCCTGCAGCGACAGAGGGAACCGTCGGCCTGATCGACATTCTGGCCGGCCATGAGGTCAAGTTTACGCAGGCTGACGCGGGTAAGACCTTTACATACACCGTTGCCGAGAAGAACGACGGCCAGCCCGGCTACACCTACGACGATGCCGAGCGCACCGTGACGATCGCTATCGCCGACGATGGTGCTGGCACGCTCACTGCCACCACGACCGTCTCTGGCGGACCTAATGGCACGCCCGTGACGGTCCACAAGAGCGGCGAGAATAAGGTCGAGAGCGCCTTGGTCCCGTTCGCCAACAGCTATAGCGCCACGACCGATGCGCACGGTGGTGACGTTGCTCAGATCGTTGCCACCAAGACCCTGACCGGTCGTCCGATGGCCGACGGCGAGTTCTACTTTGGCATCGCCTACGCGGGCGAGACGGAAGCCATCGAGGGTACGTGCGTTACCAACGTTAACGGCCAGGTGAGCTTTGGCACGCTGCATTACACGACCGAGATGCTTGCCGACCTGGTAAACGCCAAACGCGCCATCCGCACCGACACGGATGCCAAGCTTGCGTGGACCATCAACTACACGGCGTTTGAGTACACGTCCCCGCTCGCAGCAAAGGGTATTACCGCCGCAAAGCCGAGCTTTAGCTTTAAGGTCATCGTCGTCGATAACGGCGACGGCACCCTGACGGCAAAGCCTGACTACGGTGGCATTCAGCCCTTGTTCGAGAACGTCTACGGCGCCGATGCCGTTGATGCCGCGCTTGCCGGCATCAAGAAGCTCCAGGCAGCTGAGGGTCTGACCCCGGCCGATATCACGGGCAAGTTCACCTTCACCGTGACTGCCGACGAGGCTGGTGCCCCGATGCCCGAGCACGCAACCGTGACCAACGACGCGGCCGGCAACGTGGACTTTGGCAAGATCCACTTTACGCTCGATGACCTCAACCGCGCCCTGGGCGTGACGGACAACGCTTCTGGCGATGCATCGAACAACGCTGAAGCCAACGCCGACGAGGCCGAGGTTGACGCTGACGCCAGCGGTGACGAGACCAAGGACGAGTCCGAGCCCGCAGCCCCCACCGCCCCGCGCTCGCACACCTTTACCTATACGGTGACCGAGTCCGGTAGCGCCCCTGGCGTGACCAACGACGCTAACGTAACGCGCAAGGTCTCCTACACCGTGACCGATGACGGCGCTGGACATCTGAGCGTCAAGCGCGACGGCGGCGACGGTGCGGACTTTACGTTCACCAACACGTACAGCGTGGCACCCA
This sequence comes from Collinsella sp., assembly GCA_019419645.1. Taxonomy (GTDB): domain Bacteria; phylum Actinomycetota; class Coriobacteriia; order Coriobacteriales; family Coriobacteriaceae; genus Collinsella. The sequence continues at coordinate 20,896 of DXZN01000020.1, forward strand.
CCGATTCTTCCGTGACCGATCAGGTCAAGACGGTCAAGCGTCTGACCGGACGCGACCTTGCAGCCGGCGAGTTCACGTTTGATCTGCTCGAGGACGGCGTGGTTGTCGCTAGCGGCACCAACGACGCCAACGGCACCGTTACGCTGAGCCCGATCCACTATGAGGCGCCCGGCACGCACACGTACACGCTGCGCGAGGCTTGCCCCAACGCGCTCGGCCTGTACAAGGGCGTCACCTATGACGGCGCGACCTATACCGTCGTGACCACCGTCTCCGACAACGGCGACGGCACGCTGACCGCGACGCACAAGCTCGAGGGAACCACCGAGTCGGCTGGCTTTACTAACAAGTATCACGCCATGCCCACGCAGGTTTCCATCGGCGCCATCAAGGTGCTCGAGGGACGCGAGCTCAAGAAGGACGAGTTTAGCTTTAAGCTCGTTGGCGAGGACATCGAGTCCACCGTCACCAACGATGCCGACGGCAAGATCAACTTCGACAAGTTCGAGTACGACGAGCCCGGTACGTACGTCTACACCATCAGCGAGGTCAAGGGCGACGAGGCCAGTATGACCTATGACAAGTCCGTCTTTACCGCGACCGTCAACGTGGTCGACGACGGCGAGGGCAGCCTCAAGGCGAACGTCACCTTTACCAAGGGCGACAAGAGTGTCGAGGGTATCGTGTTCAACAACATGTACAAGAAGCCCGAGACGCCCGTGCCGACGCCCGACCCCGGTACGTCCAAGACCGTGACGAACATCGTCAAGACGGTTAAGGGCTTCCTGCCCACTACGGGTGACCAGCAGGCCGCCGCACTGCTCATGGCATTTGTCATCGCCATGGCCGGCGTCGGAGCCCTGGTCTGGGGTATCCGTAAGCGCTAGGCACGCTGGCAGCGCCCGGGGCCAAAAGGCCCCGGGCGGCCGGCGGGAAGCCAGAACATAGCCCCCACCCATTACAGTCTGAAATAGGCCATCGATAAATTTCGATGGCGAGCATTCGGCGCATTGCCTACGATACGGGCAAGCCCCGAGGGGCCGCCGATCGGGCGCCTCCGGATGGCCGTCTGCCCCTGCCCCGTAGAGGGCCCGGGGGGTGTTGCCACCGGGGGCGCTCGCCGCTCCGGACGACTGATAGGAAACTGCCGGGCGCAAGCGCCACGGCCAGGTAATGTGGGTGTCGCGGGGAGGGGTTCCGATCGGCCTACCGATTGGAGGATACCACCGTGGCACCAATTAGAATGCCGGAAGCCGTCATCGGGCTCGATGTCGGGAAATCGTCCCACTGGGCATGCGTCGCGACCCGAGATGGCGAGGTGCTGTTGAGCACCCCCGTCGCGAACAGGGAGGACGACCTGGACTCGCTGTTCGGCCGCTTCCCCGATGCGCTCGTGGTCGTCGACCAGTCGCGCAACATAGGCGCCCTCGCGCTCGCCCGCGCCAGGGCGGCCGGGATGTCGGCGGCGTACCTGCCGGGACTCGCGGCGCACGGGGCCGCCAGGCTCTTCGCCGGCGACGCCAAGACCGACGAGCGAGACGCGATGGTCATCGCGAAGACGGCGCTTGGCATCCCCGACGCGCTCCTGCCGGTCGGAGACCCAGGTCCGACAATTGCGGCGGCGAGGGCGCTGGCCGCCCAGAGGAACTTCCTGACCTGCGAGAACACTAGGAATAAGAACCGGCTGCGCAGCATCCTGCTGGAATCGTGCCCCGCCTTCGAGGCACTGGTCGACCTGTCCGACGGGTCCCAGCTGAGGCTCATGGCATCCCTCGGCGGGGCCTGGTCGGTAGCCGACGCCGGGCCCCGCAGGGCGGCGGCGCTCACGCGTGGGGCGGCGCGCGGTAAGATCGAGGCCCTCGTCCGCTCGACAACCTCCTCGACAAGGCCGGATGCGTCGGTCGTCGCCGCCGAGGACCGGGCGGTGAAACTGCTCGCGCGCAGGATATCCGAGAACTCGGCGGAGATCGAGGCGATCACGGCGGAGATCTCCGCCCTGCTCGAGGGCGACGATACCTACCGATGCCTCCTGACGGTGCCGGGCATCGGGCCCAAAACCGCTTCCGAGTTTGCGATCTCCATCGACATCGAAGACTTCCCCAGTCACGACAGGCTCGCGTCGTACTGCGGCTTGGCGCCGCGCAACCGCCAGTCGGGAACCTCGATCTCCTCGGTGACGGCATCGCGCCAAGGCAACAAGAGGCTGAAGAACCTGCTCATATTCTCATGCAACTGCCTTGCCCGGACAGAGGGGAGATGGGGCGACTACTACACCAGGTGCCGAGAGCGGGGCATGTCGCACGGCAAGGCGCTCAAGGCGCTGGCGCGAAAGAGACTGAAGGTCATCTACGCGGTCATGCGAGACAGGGTGCCTTACGCAGCCTAGCCGAAACGCACCGAGCAGACCGAAGCCCACCGGCCTAATGGCTTGGCGTCAGCATGCCGCGATCCGGTCGCACGGAGAGCATTTCCCAGTTGACAAAACTATAGGAACACCCCCCATCCCCAGCCGCCACGGAGACGTCTCCCTTCTCCGTGGCGGCACTTTTGTGCGCAGGGGAGGAAGGGCCGCCACGAAATCGGCCCATCTACTACGTTTAGTCCCTTACCCCCAAGCATGCCAAAAAAGCGAAAACAAAACCGCAGGTAGAACGCCTGCGATTTTCTGGAAAACGGGGGTATGGTTGGGGGTATCGAGTCAAACGTAGTAGATGGGCCGATTTCGTGGTTGGCGCCGCCAAATGATCTCCCGGGGACGGAGGAAAACGGATCATTTTTGGCCCCACGCGGCTGGTGGGTGCGTTCGCGCAGGACCGTTCAAACAAAACTATGCCGGTTTACGGGGCTGAGTCACGAGTCCCCAACCATGCCGATATTCGTGAAAATAAAACCGCAGGTAGACGAGCCGTCATTTTGCAGAAAACGCGGGTATGGATGGGGGTCCTGAGTTTAGCCCCGTAAACCGGCATAGTTTTGAAATGGCATTAAATCGATGGCAGCCATTTTGCTATGCCGGAGCGGTCGACCGTTGGGTAATTACCCCCGCAGGTAGGCGATGGCGATTTGGGTGCGGTTGCGCAGGCCCATTTTGGCCAGGATCGAGCTGATGTGGTTGCGTACCGTGCCTTCTCCCATATAAGCCGTGGCGGCAATCTCCTTGTTATCGAGGCCGCGGGCGATGAGCTCGGCGACTTCGAACTCGCGGTCGGTCAGGCTGGCAAAGGCTGCGGGCCGGCGGGGCGTGCCCGTCTTGTCGCCCATCCCGTCAAAGTCAACATCTTCGATCGCCTTACCTTCGAGCACGCGTTTGCCGTCCATGACTTGCGCCAACGCCGGGGGAATGACGGCGACATCGGTTTTAATCAGGTAGCCGCGGGCGCCCAGCTTGAGCGCCGATACAATGTACTCGTCATCCGAGAATGTCGTCAGAAACACCACGCGTGCCGCGGGGTCGTGCTCAAGGATTTCGCGCGCCGCCGAAAGGCCGTCGCGCCCCGGCATCTGAATGTCGAGCAGCGCGATATCGGGCGCGTGCTCGGCGTAGAGTGCCACCGCGTCGTTGCCGTTGGCGCCGGTGCCCACCACTTCGATCTGCGGCTGGACGCCCAGGATAATCTTGAGCGAATCGACTACCAAGCGGTCGTCGTCGACAACTATGAGCCTCATCGGGCGTCATCTCCTTGCTGTTTGGGGACGGTGGCAAACACGCGCCAGCCGGGGGCGCCGGCGCGCAGGCCGGCGGTGAAGGTTCCGCCAAGCGCCTCGACGCGCTCGCGCATGGAGACGAGCCCCATGCCTTCTGCGACGTTGCTGCTGCTCGCCGGGGTCGCGTCTGCGCCATCATCGGTAACGATGAGCTGGTAAAATGACGGATGCTCCATGCACCGCACGGTAATGGTTTTGGCATGGGCGTGGCGCATGGCGTTGGAAAGCGCCTCGCGCAGCACCGCCGCAAAGCAGTTGGCGACGTTGGCGGGCGCATGCTCGGCCAAAACCTCAAGCTCAATCTGCGGACCGCTGTCCGAGCGCGCGCCTTCAACGATGCGTTCGAGCTGCACGGAGAGGTTGGTCGCATTGTCGTTGAGCGCGTGGACGCTGGCGCGCACGAGCTGGAGCGCCTCGTCAACGGTGTATTTGACGTCGGCGAAATCGGCGGCAACGCCGGGCTCGTTGGCATGGACCACGCGCAGGGCTTCGGTTTGAAGCGAAGCGCGCGTGAGCTGGTGGCCCACGTTATCGTGGATTTCGCGCGCGATGCGGGCGCGTTCGGCGAGCGTCGCGAGCTCGACTTCGTAGTCTTGGCGGTCGGCGAGGTCGCGGTTGCGTGCCTCGAGTGCCAGGGCGCGCTCTTGCAGCTTGTCGCGGGTGCGACGCATGCGTTCCTGTTCGCGCTCCAGCTGCGCGGTGCGCAGCGACAGCAACGTGGCGGCGACCGAAAGGATGGCGGTTAGCAACAGCGTTCGGGTGGTGAGCGCGCCGCAGCGAAGGTCCGTGGCAAGTGCGCAGGCAAACATGGAGCCAATTGCCAGCGCGGGCCAGATGCGTTCACGGCGCACGCGTCGCGCGATGTCATAGAGGGCGAGAGGCGCGAACGGCACAAACGGCGGCACGAAGACAGCCGCGATGACGTAGGCGTAGCTGCCGGCCTCGCTGGCGCGACGGGCGCGTTCTCCCTGCGCGACCTCGGCCAGTGCGGCGATGACAACGCCAAGGCAAAACGCCGCGACCAGGCGAGCATCCACAGCAAGGCCCGTGGCGGCTGCGATGCAGCACGCCAGCACGATCGATTTGTCGAATAGCCTGTTCATACGGGTATTGTACGCGATGCCGCGCACGGGGGAGGCGCCACTCAAAGCAACCGTGACATTCCTCCCACGCGGCGGGGCGGTCGCGTCAGCAGGCTACGCGACCGCCCCGCACTCGTGACAAAGCTCACTGGTGCGCGCCGGCGGTTCCTGCGATGATGCAATCGTACCGGGCCGCAATCAACAGAAGGGCCGCCTCATGACAGACATAGTCCACGTCGAAAATCTCGTCAAGCGCTACGACGACCTTATTGCGCTCGACCACTTTAACCTGAGTATCGCTCCCGGCGAGATCTTTGGCCTGCTGGGCCCCAACGGCTCGGGCAAGACCACGTCCATCAACTGCATCCTGCAGCTACTTGCCTACGACAAAGGCACCATCGAGCTGTTCGGCGAGCCCATGACGCCCGCCCGCTACGATCTCAAGCGCCGCATCGGTGTGGTGCCGCAGCAGGTGGCGGTGTTCGACGAGCTCACCGTGCGCGAGAACATCGACTATTTCTGCAGTCTCTACGTCAACGACCGCAAGCGCCGCCGCGCGCTGGTGGACGAGGCGATCGACTTTGTCGGCCTGGGCGACTTTACCAAGTTCCGCCCTGGCAAGCTCTCGGGCGGCCTGGCGCGTCGTCTCAACATTGCCTGCGGCATCGCGCACAAGCCCGAGCTCATCTTTTTTGACGAACCCACGGTGGCGGTCGACCCGCAAAGCCGCAACGCCATCCTGGAGGGCATCTGCCGCCTGCGCGACGAGGGCGCCACGGTGGTGTATACCAGCCATTACATGGAGGAAGTCGAGCAGATCTGCAGCCGCATCATGATCATGGACGGCGGCCGCGTGCTGGCGCAGGGCACCAACGACGAGCTCAAGCGCATGATTCAGATGGGCGAGAAGATTGTAATCGAGGTCGGCGAGGTTCCGAGTGCGGCGCTCGGTGCCGTCGCAAGCCTGCCGCACGTTCTGGACCTTTCGGCAACGGCGGGACAGCTCACGTTTTCGTGCGAAGCGAGCCCGCACAACCTGACGGACATTCTCGATGCGCTGCGCTCGCATGACGTGCCGCTCGGCCGCATCTATTCCGAACCGCCGACCCTCAACGACGTGTTCCTCGAGATCACCGGCCGCGAGCTGCGCGACTAGGGGGCGGCCATGTTCAACACCATCATCACCACGGTCAAGACGCTGCTGCGCCGGCCGAGCACGTGGGTCTGGGGCGCTCTCTTTCCTATCGCGCTTTCCACGATGTTCATGTTTATGTTTGCGAACCTCAGCTCCGACGGCACGGTCGACCCGGTGCCGGTTGCCGTCGTGGCGGACGAGGCCTGGGATGCCTCGACCTTTAAGGATGTGGCAGCTTCGCTTGCCAAGGCAGGCGACGATCAGCTGCTCGATGTGAGCGAGTACGAAGACTTGGCTGTCGCGCGCAAAGCGCTCAAGGCCGGCGAGGTCGCGGGCATCTATACGGTTGATGCCGCGGGCACGCCCAGACTCACGCTGCTGTCGAGTTACGACAGCTCGCGCGCCTCGTCGGTGCTCACCGACCGCAGCATCCTTGAAACGGTGGCAAGCTCGTATACGCAAAATGTCGAGCTCATGCGCCAGATTGCCCAAGACAACCCGGCGGTGCTCGCCGATCCGGCGGCGGTTGCGCACGCCCTGTCGCTCGAGGGCGGAACCCGCCGCGTGAGCCTGACTCGTGCCACGCCCGATGGCACGGTCATCTACTACTACGCGCTCTTTGGCCTGGTCGCGATGATGTCTGCCGAGTTTGCCGCCTTGAGCGTCGTCGATTTGCAGCCTAATCTGTCGGGCCTTGGCGCGCGCCGCTGCGTGGGCGGTCTTTCCAAGACGGCGTCGCTGGCCGGCATTTTTGTCGGCTCGTGGCTGGTTTCCCTTGCATCGATGGCGGTTGCGATCGGCTACGTGCGCCTGGTCGTGGGCGTCGACTTTGGCGGGCGCGAGGGGTTGTGCCTGCTGGGCGGGGCTGCATCCGCGCTTGCCGCCACGGGCCTGGGGCTTTTTGTGGGCACGCTTCCCGTTAAGGGCGGCAAGGCATCCAAGTCGGGCATCCTCACGGGCTTTGCCACCACGTGCGCCCTGTTCGCCGGCCTCTACGGCGAGCCGGCGATGGCGCTTGCCGACGACGTCGCCCGCGCTTGTCCGGTCGAGTGCTGGCTCAACCCCGTCAAGCTCATCTGCGACATGTTCAATCGCCTGTATTTCTTTGAGGACCTGGGGCCCTTCGCTGTTCGCGCCGGCGCGCTCGTCCTGATGGCCCTGGTGTTTGTCGCCGCCGCTACGCTGATCTTTGGAAGGAGCCGCTATGAGCACCTTTAAGACCGCGCTTCGCATGGCGCTGGCGCACCCGTTCTACCTGCTCATCTATACGGTGTTCATCTCGCTCATGGGCGTATTCATCGCGGCTTCGGTGAGCTGGAACTCGTCGCAGCTTACCGAGTACAAGCCCTACGACACCAACGTGATCGTGGTCGACCGCGACAATAGCGACCTTTCGCGGGCGCTTACCAAGCACCTGGGCTCACGCTTTGACCTGGTCACGGGCGTCGGCGACGACACATACGACCTTGCCGACGCGCTCTCCAAGAGCAACAGCGCCAAGGGCAGTGCCGATTGCGTGTTCTTTATCCCGGAGGGGTTTGAGGACGATCTTGTTGCAGCCGCCCGTGCGGGGGAGGCCCTGCCCAAGCTCGACGTGACCTATGGTTCCGGCACCATGGCGGCGGCGCTTTCGTCCGCCGAGGCCTCGCGCTGGATCTCGCTCGCGGGCGCTGCGGCGGCGCTTGAACCCGCTGCCTCCAACGGTGACGTCGCAAGGGCCGCCGAGCACGCGGCCGCAAAGCGCGCGGAGGTCCAGATCGAGCAGGTCAAGGTCGACTCGACTGCTGCTACCACGCTCGAGTCGTACTTCAACTTTGGCGCGTACGCGATCATCTCGTCGGTCATCGTGTCGGTGGGACTGGTGTTTTCAGGCATGAACGAGCCCGAGCGCGTGCGCCGCATGGATGCCAGTCCGGTCTCTGAGCGCCAGCGTTCGCTCGCTGTGTTCGCGGCCGCCGCCGTGCTCACCGTCTGCATCTGGCTCGTGTCGAGCATGATGGGCGTCGTGGGCTTTGCCAGCGCGGTTGCCGAGGTCGGCGTGGGTCGCGTGTGCCTGGCGCTGGCGGCAACGTTTGCCCTGGCGTGCACGCCGCTGGCCGTTGGCTTTACGCTGTCGAGCCTGGGCGCGCGCGAGGAGCTGCTCAACGGTGTGGGCAACCTGCTCGGCATGCTCATGACGTTTTTGGGCGGCGCCTGGATGCCGCTGTCGCTCATGGGCTCGGCCGTGCAGACGGTGGCGCACTTTGTGCCGACGTATTGGGTGAACGACGCGATCGGCAAGGCGCTCGCCGCGGACCTGACGTCCACCGTGCTGGGCGACATCGCCTGCGATCTGGGCGTCACGGTGCTCTTTGCCGCGGCCATCGCCGCCGTAGGCCTAGCCCTCGCGCACAACAAATCCCACGCCTAGCCACCTAGTCATTGGGGACGTTCTTAAATAACTAGTCACTGGGGACAGTCTTTGTCGATTCGCCGGCTCGCCGGCCGGGCTGGCAAGGACTGTCCCAATATGCCGGTCGGAACTGCGGACGATTTCCTGGACCGTCACGCGGCCCTTCCCAGCGCGGCGCGG
>DXZN01000021.1 GCA_019419645.1 Collinsella sp.
ATTTTCCGGTTCGACGAACAGCCGATCGTGTCAAATTTGGTCTAACAGAGCCTTTTCTTTTGCGGCGGTCGCATCTTCCGTCTGCAAGGCAACTGCACCGGTGGGGGAACTGGTTTCTGCCGCGATCGCCGTTACGGGGGCGATTCCCGCGACAAGTGCCGCGGAAAGGGCGATGCCCACAGTTGCTCGTCTTGCTCTTCTTGCGAGAATGTCGTTCATCTCGGCACCTCATTTCAAGGGTTGGCGACTCAGCTGGTAGCACTACTGTAAGTATACCAAGCGATTGGCGCGCCGCTGACCGGGCGTGCGCACCTCTCCGCTTCTCTGGAAACCGAATCCCATTAGAAATGACGAGTTGTTTACGCTTCTTTTGGGCTCACCGTACTATCATGATTCGAATTGAGTGTGAATGATGATAGGGAGCGCCCTTTTATGATTGAGCTGCTCAGGCGTTTTGGTGGCAAGTTTCGACGGTATATGGTGATTGGCCCTGCGTGCAAGCTGATCGAAGTGATCTTTGACCTGCTGACGCCGCTCGTGATTGCCCAGATGATCGATAAGGGCATTGGCTCGCACGACGTGAACGCCGTCGTCCACTACGGTATGGTACTTGCCGCCATGGCCGTGATCGGCATCTCGTTTACGCTCGTCTGCCAAAAGATGGCGGCGCTCACCTCGCAGGGCATGGGTACCGACATCCGCGGCGCGCTCTACGGGCACATCAATAAGCTGAGCTATGCTGAGCTCGATCGCTTTGGCACGCCGTCGCTCATCACGCGTATCACCAACGATGTCAACCAGGTGCAGCTAGCTGTGGCGCTGGGCGTGCGCATGCTCATCCGCTGGCCCTTCCTGGCGGTGGGCTCCATGGTCGCGGCCCTTGCCATCGACCTTAAGCTCGGCATCATCTTTTTGATTTGCACGCCCGCCATCGGCCTGGTGTTTTGGTTTGTCATGGCGCGCTGCATTCCGTACTACAAGCAGCTGCAGGCAAAGCTTGACCGCATCGCGCTCATTTGCCGCGAGGGGCTTTCGGGCGCCCGCGTGGTTCGCGCCTTTGTGCGCGAGGACCATGAGCGCGAGCGCTTTGCCCAAGCGGCCGATGACCAGGCACATACCGCCATCGCGGTGGGCAAGCTTTCGTCAATCCTTAATCCCGTCACGTTTTTGGTGATGAACCTGGGCGTGTGCGCCATCCTGTGGGTGGGCGGCATCCAGGTCAACGTGGGCGAGCTCACGCAGGGCCAGGTCATGGCGTTCGTCAACTACATGACGCAGACCCTGACCTCCATCGTGTATGTCGCCAACCTGGTCGTGGTCTTTACCAAGGCGAGCGCCAGTGCGTCGCGTATCAACGAGGTGCTCAATTGCGAGCCGAGCATCACCGACGAGGACAACCAGCCGGTTGCGCTGCCCGAGCCGAGCGACCTGGCGGGTGACGCTGTTCCGGTCTCCGCGCTGAGCTTTGACCATGCGAGTTTTTCGTTTGGCACGGGCGCCGCCAACGCCGTCAATGACGTGACCCTGGAGCTGCCGCTGGGCAAAACGCTCGGCATTATCGGCGGCACGGGCAGCGGCAAGTCCACGCTCGTTTCGCTTATCCCGCGCCTGTACGATGCGAGCGCTGGCAGCGTGAGCGTGATGGGCGCCGACGTGCGCACTTGGCCGCTCGACCAGCTGCGCCATGTGGTCGCGACCGTCCCGCAGCGCGCGTCGCTGGTGAGCGGCACCATCCGCAGCAACCTGACCTGGCGTGACGAGTCAGCGACCGACGATGAGCTCTGGGCGGCGCTCGATATGGCGCAGGCCAGCGAATTCGTGCGCAACAAGCCGCAGGGGCTCGATGCCCCGGTCGAGGCGGGCGGTAAGAACTTCAGCGGTGGCCAACGCCAGCGCCTGACCATCGCGCGCGCCTTAGTGGGCTCGCCGCAGGTCCTGATCATGGACGACTCCGCCTCGGCACTCGACTTTAAGACCGACGCGGCGCTTCGCCATGCCATCCGCGAGCGCAGCGTGCGCGGTGCCGCCGAGGGCGGGCTGCCGCTCACGACGGTCATCGTGAGCCAGCGCGTCTCGACCGTGCGCGATGCCGACATGATCTGCGTGCTCGACCACGGATCGGTTGCGGGCCTGGGCACGCATGACGAGCTGTATGCAAGCTGCCAGCTCTATCGCGAGATTTGCCAGTCGCAGCTGCGCCGCGAGGAGCTCGAGGGCCAGCAGGGGAGCACGGTGCCCGCGTCCGCCCCGACTGCCCCTGCGCCTACTTGCTCAAAGGAGGGTTGCTAGATGAACCCGTATACTTCTTCCGGTTCGGTCGCCACGATGACCGCTAATGTGTCCGGCAACGATAACCTCAACGACCTGGGCGACGGCCCGCGCCAACCCGGTGATCCCGAGCGCTATCCCGTGGGCGCGGTGACGCGCCGCCTGCTGGGCTATGTTCGCCCGCACCGTATTTCGTTTACGGCGTCGTTTGTGAGCGCCGCCATCTCGGTGATCTTGCAACTCTATACGCCCATCCTCATCGGCGAGGGCATCGACCTTATCGTTGCCGCCGGTCAGGTGGACTTCGACGCGCTGCTGCCGCTCGTTACCAAACTCGCGCTCGTCGTGGTGGGAGCAGCGGCCTTCCAGTGGCTGCAGGGCTACTGCGTCAACCGCCTGTCCTACGAAACGGTGCGCGACATGCGCGTGGAGGCGAGCGATAAGCTCAGCCGCATGCCGCTCAGTTTTATCGACGGCCATGCCCACGGCGACCTTATGAGTCGCGTGGTCAACGACGTCGACCAGGTCGGCGACGGTCTGCTGCAGGGCTTTACCCAGCTCTTTACCGGCGTTATCACCATCGTTGGCACGCTCGCGTTTATGCTCTCCATCAACCTGATCATGACGCTCGTGGTGGTGCTCGTCACGCCGCTTTCCATTTTTGCAGCCGGCGCCATCGCCAAGCTTTCCAACAAGAGCTTTACAGCACAGCAGCGCATCCAAGGGCAGCTCGGTGGTCATATCGAGGAGTATGTGGGCGAGCAGAAACTTGTCGACGCCTTTGCCTACGGTCCGCACGCTCAGCAGCGCTTCGATGCCCTCAACGCTGAGCTCTACACCGCGGGTGAGCGCGCGCAGTTTATGGGTTCGCTCTCCAACCCCGGCACGCGCTTTATCAACAACATCATCTATGCCGTGGTCGCTGTGATCGGCTGCGTGGGCGTGATCACGGGCGTGCCCGCGGCGCTCACGGTGGGCGGCGTGCAGATTTTCCTGTCCTATGCCAACCAGTACACCAAGCCGTTCAACGAGGTCACCAACGTCATTACGCAAATTCAGACCGCGTACGCCTCGGCGCGCCGCATGTTTGCGCTGCTCGATGCGCGCGAGCAGGAGCCCGACGCGTCGGACGCCGTAGAGCTCGCCGCCCCGAAGGGCGAGGTCGCCTTTGAGCATGTGGACTTTAGCTACGTGCCCGACCGCAAACTGCTGCAGGATATCTGCATCGATGCCAAGCCCGGCATGCGCTTTGCCCTGGTCGGTCCTACGGGCTGTGGCAAGACGACGCTCATCAACCTGCTGCTGCGTTTTTACGATATCGATGCTGGGCGCATTGTGGTGGACGGGCGCTCGTCGCGTGACTACACGCGCTCGAGCCTGCGCCGTGCCTTTGGCATGGTGCTGCAGGACACCTGGCTGTTCGAGGGCACGGTGGCGGAGAATATCGCTTACGGTTGCCCCGATGCCACGCGTGAGCAGATTATCGAGGCCGCCAAGCGCGCGCACGCGCACAAGTTTATCGTGCAGCTGCCAGGCGGCTACGATACGGTCATCGGCGAGGACGGCGGCACGTTTAGCCAAGGTCAAAAACAGCTGCTGTGCATCGCGCGCGTCATGCTCACCGATCCGGCGATTCTGCTGCTGGACGAGGCGACGTCGAGCATCGATACGCGTACCGAGCTGCAGGTACAGGCGGCATTCGACGAGCTCATGGCCGGTCGCACAAGCTTTGTCGTGGCGCACCGCCTGTCGACGATCCGCAACGCCGACTGCATTCTGGTCATGCGCGACGGCCAGATTATCGAGCGCGGCACGCACGACGAGCTGCTGGCGGCAGACGGCTTCTATGCCGAGCTCTACCGCAGCCAGTTTGCCCAGTAAGCACGGTCGTGGGGCAAATTAATCAATCGACAGAAGGTGGTTTACATCTGTCACGTTAGTACTAAGATATTCATCTAATAAATTGCATTAGTGGCTTTAGTTTTGGGGGAAACGAGGCAACGTGACTATGACGTGCTCTTTGGTGGTTAACAGCAAGAGCGGTAATACCAGGATGGTTTCGGGTGCGATCAAGCGCGCTCTGCAGGCTGCGGGCGTTGAGTTTGTCCATGCCGCGGCGTTGAGTGACGATGCGGATGCAGATCAGGTTGCGCTCGAGGCGCAGGGGGCCTGCGCGGCCGACATGGTGCTCGTCGGTTTTTGGTGCGACAAGGGCGCGTGCACGCCTTCGGTCGCGGCGTTGCTCTCCGCCTTGCACGGCAAGCGCGTGTTCCTGTTTGGCACCTGCGGCTTTGGCGCCGACCAGAGCTATTACCAGCAGATTATCGACCGCGTAGCTTCCAATTTGGCTGGGGATGCCGAGCTTGCGGGCTGGGCGATGTGCCAGGGTAAGATGGGCCCTGCGGTCAAGCAGCGCTACGAGGCCATGCTCGAGCAAGATCCCGACAACGCCCGCTTTAAGATGCTGCTCGACAACTGGGTTGCCGCGAAGGATCATCCCACCAAGGAAGATATGGATAACATGGCGGCGGCGGCCAAGAAGGCCGTGCTGGGCGAGTAACTTCGTCGTTCGCGGTCCTTCGTGCAAAACAATACAAATGTGAAAGCCTCGAAATTCTCGAGGCTTTTTTCTTGACACTCGTGGGCGCAACTGTGGCAAGCGTTTGGGGGTGACACTTTCCATCACCCCGATGACGAGACCGTCCTGGACGACACGCTCTCATGCGTTCGCTGGATGTATTCAGAGTGGGACGGGCTTTCCGGATGGATGGGGATTCGGAAAGTGCGTCCCAGAATTTGCCTTTGGAGTGGGATGCAGTTTCCGGTTGAGGGCTCTGGCGGAAAATGCGACCCGGAATTTGCGATCAGAGTGGGATGCAGCTTCCCAACGGAGCCACAAGCGGAAACTGCATCCCACTCCGGACGTGAATTCTGGGACACGGTTTCCGGATGCAAAAAAGGCCACAAGACGTGGCCTTCGACTTATATATGTTCAGCGGATACCCCTATGACAAGCCGCGCTCCAACAACATGGCGTCTGTCCGGGCGGAGGCATATAAGGTTCATCGCGAGTCCCGCACGCAAAGGGGGCCACTAATGTGGTCCCCGTCTTGCGCAGGACTGTCCGAGCGGGGAACCTTATATGCCTCCGCCCGGACAGACGTTTCAGTTATGAGCGACCCGCTACTTAATCTTGGTCGTGCCCGGCGCCAGGTTGGGGTCGGTCTCGTTGGCCTCGGTCTGGAAGTGCTCCGTATAGACGTTCTTGCCGTCGCGGAACATCTCGTAGTACTGCATCTTGGCGTAATCCTCGCGCGCCTTGGTGGCGGCTGCGGCAGCGGCGTCGTCACCGGTGACGTTGGAGGAGAGCGCCCAGCGCAGGCTGGCATCCTCGTAGCCCACGGAGTTGATGGCGGGCAGCGACTCGCGCAGCGTCATGTGCGCTTTCTGGTAGTCGGTCAGCGGGGCGCCAATCAGCTGCATGAGCTGCGTGGACAGGTAGTTGGTGGACAAGTCGTCGACCTCGCTCGTCTGGTCGCAGCCGGCAACGTCGTAGTTAGCCCAAATGATGTAGTCGGTCTGCCACAAGCGCTCCTGGTGGGTGGCGTCGTCCTCGTCGGTAAACCACTTGTCATTGAACTTGGACGGGAAGAACGGCTGGTGATCGCCCCAGAAAACCACGACCACCTTGCGGTCGAGCTTGCTCAAGGCGTTGAGGAAGTAGCGCAGTGCCTGGTCGGACTGCTCGATGCACGAGACGTACTCGTCGACATCGGAGAGCGTGCCGTCCTCGACGGTCTTGGCGTCCAGGTCGGTCGTGTCGATGTTCAGGTGCATCTGCTTGTCGGCCGGCAGCAGGCCCGTGTCGTAGCCCGAGTGGTTCTGCATGGTCACGTCGAAGATAAACTGAGGATCGGCGTTCTGGTCGAGCAGCTCAAGAATCTTGTCGTAGGTCGCCTGGTCGGTCACCATGCCGCGCAGGGTATCGGCACCCTGGAAATCGTTGATGGACAGGAACTGGTCAAAGCCAAAGTCCTTGTAGACGTTCTCGCGGTTCCAGTTGGTGGCGTGGTTGGGGTGCATGGCCGTGGTGGAATATCCGAGCGACTTGAACTGCTCTGCCAGGTTCCCGGTCGTTTCCATGTTGTAGATGGTGTAGGGGTACACGCCCGAGCCCAGGTTGGCCATGGAGTTGCCGGTCATAAACTCAAACTCGGTATTGGCCGTGCCGCCGCCGTAGGCGCTCACGTAGAGCTTGCCGCGGCTGAGGCAGTTGGACAGGCTCTTAAAGTACTGCGGACCCTCGTAGCCGGCGCGCATATTCTGGTAGATGGATAGGTCCGAGAAGGTCTCGTTCATGATGGCGATGACCGTGGGCTTCTCGCTGTCGAATTGCTCCTCTGCGGCGGCGCGCTCGTCGCTCTTGGCCGCGTCGGACTTGTCGTAGGCCTTGGCGTACTTTTTGAGCGTGGCCTTGGCGTCATCGACAGAATAGTCGGCGGGTTTGGGCGGCTTGATGGACTGTGCTGCACTAATAAAGGCAGGCAGATAGCCCTCGCGCCAGTAGCTCTCGAGCGGGCGCCAGGTGTAGACGGTGATGCCGAGGGTGTTGTAGTAGTCGATGAGCGTGACATGCGCGGTCACGCCGCCCAGGCACAGCACCGCCACGAGCAGGTTGGTGAGCAGCATGCGCTTGGCATTGACGGCGCCCTTCTGGCGATGCGGCGCCACGATGCCGGCGTACTCGCATAGCAGCATGGCAATGGCGGTAAAGCCCATGGACAGCACACAGAACAGCGAGATGGAGAAGGTGTAGCCGTTGCCGGCGACCGCGGCGGCGGTGGAGATGGCCGAAAGGTCGCCCGGCTGGATGGGCATGGATTTAAACGTGATGACGAAGAACTCGGCAATGCCCAGGATAAAGAGGGCAAAGGCCAGGACGGCGGGAGCTGCGCCGTGGCGCTGGAATAGGAAGAACAGTCCGACCATGAGCGTGGTGATGATGGCCCACTCGAGCAGGATGCACAGGGGGTAGACCCAGGTAAAGTCGTGGTTGGACGAGACCTCCATGCCCAGCAGCGCAAAGACGCCGGCTAGTAGCAGGCACAGGACGGCGGCGACGAGCGGTTTGCCCACAAAGGCGCCGCGCAGGCGGGCGAGCTTGCCGGTGGGGGCGGGGGCGTCGGGCTCGGCGAACGCAAAGACGCGCGGGGCGATGCGGTCGCGGGCGATGCTGGCCCAAGCGCATCCGGTGAGGATGGCGTTGGTCAGGATGAGCATCACAAAGGCGAGCGGCTCGTTTTGGGCGACGAGGCCCACGGCGCCCCAAATGGTCAAAAAGACCTGGAACAGACCGAAGGCGACGCTCCAGGCGATGGCGCTCTTGGCAATGGTGCCCGATTGCGCCTTGACGGTCTTGGTCTCACGTAAAACAAAGTGGACGGTCGCCGCAAGACCGACGAGCGAGATGGCGGCAGCGAACATGCTGAGACTCCTCACAAACTTAAAACCTACGAAAGCGGGGGTTTACCCGATTGTTACCAAGATATGCGCTGCAATTGGTGGCTGCGCACAACAACCAGCCATATTAACGCGCACGTGTGGCGGTGTGGCGCAATGTAGTGGCGACCTGCGCGATAATGGACGGGAATTACACGGAAACGTAAAGGCTTCTTAAAGAAATGGCGAGGGTAGGGCGATGAGCGAGCAGGTTTGCAAGGCGGACGTGGGCGGCGGCGGAGCTGCGGGCGTGGATGCTGGCGGTTATCCGGTCGAGGCCACGGGCAACGCGGTGCTGGACACGTTGGAGCACCGTTCCTCCACGCGCGCCTTTGCGCGCAATGACGATGACCGTCCCGTGGCGGTGACCGACGAGCAGCGGGCGGCGATTCTGCATGCGGCGAGCCGTGCACCGTCGGCGGGCGCCATGATGATGTATTCCATCGTAAGCATTCGTGAGCAGGCTACGCTCGATCGTCTTGCCGACCTGTGCGACCACCAGCCCATGATCGCCAAGGCGCCCTGGGCACTTATATTTGTGGTCGACTATGCCAAGTGGATCGATCTGTTTGAGCACGTGGGCTGCTTTGAGCCCGAGTTTTTCGAGCGCACGGGCAAGGCACCCCGCCGCGCGCCGGGTTTGGGCGACTTTGCCATCGCGGCGCAGGATGCCGTGATCGCCGCTCAAAACGCCGTGGTCGCCGCCGAATCTCTGGGGTTGGGGAGCTGCTATATCGGCGATATCGTCGAGAATGCCGAGGAAGTCGCCGAGCTGCTCGATCTGCCGCCCTATACCATGCCCCTGTCGATGCTCATCATCGGCACGCCCCGTAAGGAGCGCCCGGCAATCGCGCATCCCGTGGTGAACCTGGTGCACGAGGAGCGTTATTGTCGCGCCGACGCCGCGACGATGGATGCGCAGGTGGCCGAGATGGATGCGATGTTTCGTCCGCACGCCCGCGAGGTGGGCGAGCGCGTCATCGACATCTACACCCGTAAGCACACGAGCCCCTTTATGGCCGAGATGAGCCGCTCTATGGAGTGGTGGCTCAAAAACTGGCTCGGAAAATGACGAATGTGACAAAGGGGGCGTCCCTTTGTCACATTCCATATCGCCGCGGTGGCCTAAAGGCCGCATAAATGTTTATCTAGCTGGGAAAACGGTGCCATTAAAATATGTGCTGATTACATATAATCCCGTCGAACGTTAAAATTGGGAGGAAATCGGCTTATGGAACAAAAGGCAAAGGAAGTAGCCTCGCACGCTGCGATTCCTGTGAGCATCTCGGCGATGCTCGTCACGCTGGGCGTGGTGTATGGCGATATCGGCACCAGCCCCATGTATGTAACCAAGGCGCTCGTTGCCGGCAACGGCGGCATCGGAAGCGTCACGCAGGAGTTCGTGCTCGGCGCGCTCTCCCTTGTCGTGTGGACGGTCACGCTGCTGACGACCGTCAAGTACGTGCTGATCTCGCTGCGCGCCGACAACCACGGCGAGGGCGGCATCTTTGCCCTGTACAGCCTGGTCAAGCGCTGCGGCAAGTGGCTCATCATCCCCGCCATGCTGGGCGGCGCGGCGCTCCTCGCCGACGGCATCCTGACGCCTGCCGTTACCGTCACCACGGCCATCGAGGGCCTGCGCACCATCCCGGCGGTCCATGCCGTGCTCGGTGACGACCAGGGTCGTGTCGTCGCCATCACGCTTGCCATCATCATCGCGCTCTTCTTGGTGCAGCGCATCGGCACGGCCAAGATCGGTCACGCCTTCGGCCCCATCATGACGCTGTGGTTTTTGTTCCTGGGCGGCACGGGCCTGTTCTTTGTCTGCCAGTATCCCGCGGTGCTGCTGTGCCTCAACCCGTTGCGTGGCATCGCTTTTCTGCTGAGCCCCAACAACCATGCGGGCATCATGATTTTGGGCAGCTGCTTCCTCGCTACCACCGGTGCCGAGGCGCTCTATTCCGACATGGGCCATGTGGGCCGCGGCAACATCTATGCCACCTGGCCGTTCGTTAAGTGCTGCCTGCTGCTGTCCTACATGGGCCAGGGCGCGTGGCTTATCAACAACGCCGGCAACCCGGAGCTCATGGGTATCGCCGACCTCAACCCCTTCTACCAGATGCTCGCCCCGGGTCTGCGCCCCTTTGCCGTCGGCCTTTCCACCGTCGCGGCCATCATCGCCTCGCAGGCGCTCATCACCGGCGCATTCTCGCTGGTGTCCGAGGCCAGCCGCCTGGACCTCATGCCGCATATGCAGGTCTTCTATCCTGCCGAGACCAAGGGCCAGCTCTACATCCCCATGGTCAACAACGTCATGCTCGTGGGCTGCGTCGTCGTGGTGCTGCTGTTCCAGAACTCGGCGCACATGGAGGCCGCGTACGGCCTGGCCATTACCCTGACCATGATGTGCACGACAATGCTGCTCTTCTTCTATCTGCACGTGGAGCGCAATCTCAAGGTCGCGCCGTGGATCTTTGCCGCCTTCTTCCTTTTGCTCGAGGGCTTCTTCTTTGTGAGCTCGCTCACCAAGTTCTTCCACGGTGGCTACTTCACCATCCTCATGGCTGCACTCATCATGGGCATCATGGTGTGCTGGTACAACGGTACGGCGGTCGAGCAACGTCAGTTTACGCTGCTGCCGCTGCGCAGCTATCTGCCGCAGCTCAAACGCCTGCGCGACGACGATCGCTACGAGCTCATGAGCGACAACATCGTGTACCTGACCAAGGACACCAACACCGACTATATCGACCGCGATATCGTCTACTCGATTTTGGATAAGCACCCCAAGCGCGCTCGCGCCTGGTGGTTCGTGAATGTCGAGACCATGGAGGAGCCGCATACCTTTGCCTACTCGGTCGAGACGTTCGGCACCGACTACGTATTCCGCGTGCATCTGTACCTGGGCTATAAGATCAACCAGCGCGTCAATGCTTACCTGCGCCAGGTTGTTCAGGACCTGGCTGCCAGCGGCGAGCTGCCGGCGCAGACGCATGACTACTCGGTCTACAAGGACCCGGGCAACATCGGTACGTTTAAGTTCGTCATGATCCGCAAGCTGCTGGCGCCCGAAAGCGACGTGGAGCCCAGCGAGCGTACGGCCATCACGCTCAAGTACATCATCCGCCGCGCCGCCGGCACGCCTGCGCGCTGGTACGGCCTGGAGAACTCCAACGTGAGCTTTGAGTACGTGCCGCTGTTCACCAAGTTTAAGGCCGTGAGCAAGATGCAGCGCCTGGCTCCCGACGAGCGTCCGTAGTCGACGTCTGCTGTTTGTCTAGCGACCGCAGGCTGCAAAGGCTATACACTTGAAACCACCACAAGGAGGCCACCACCGCAAAGGTGCCAGTCCCCTTTGTGGTGGTTTTTGTTTTTGAGAGAGGGGCGGGGCGCTGATGGACGTCCGTGCGGACGGCGATATTGCCGAGAACTTTTGGTGGCGGCGTACAACGCTGACGCGTCGCAGCCCTCTGTATGACGCCTGCGTATCGGCGGGGCTGCTAGCCGCGGCGACGATTGTGGGCGCGCTGCTCGACCATCCGGGGCTCGCGCCGAGCATCATGATCGTCTATGTGTTCGCCGTGCAGCTGTGCGCTTTCTTTACCTGGAGCCGCCTGTACTGCCTGCTGAGCTCGGCTGCCGCCGTGGCGCTCTACAACTTCTTGTTTGTCGACCCGCGCTACGCGCTGTCGTTTATCGACCGCGCCTATCCCGGCATGTTCTTCATTATGTTTGCGGTCTCGCTCGTGTCGAGCTCAATCGCGCTGGCCCTGCGCCGCGCCTTGGCGCAGGCTGCCGCCAGCGACCGTCGCACGCAGATGGTGCTCGAGACCAACCGCATGCTGCAGCGGTGTGGCGATCAGCAACAGATTGTGCACGCTATGGCAACGCAGCTGGCGCGTCTTTCGGACTGTCCGGTCGTGTGGTATAGCGCCGATGCCGATAACGATGACCTGCTGCCGCGCACGACGTACACGGCCGTGGGCGATGCCGCGCCGGTACACCAGCTGGCGCCCCAGATGCCGCCGCGGCTCTCGGCGTCCGCCTACGTGGGAACGCCGCTCGATGCCACCTATGGCGCCTCGGCGTTCTACGGCATATACCTGACCGTGCGCTCGGGCGACACCATGGTGCGCGCGGGCGATCCCGCCTCGGTGGTGGGGGTGTTCGCCATTGTCGCCGAGCCCGATGCGCTGACGCCCGAGGAGCGGACGCTTGCCGATGCCATCGTGAGCGAAGGCGAGCTGGCGCTCGATCGCGCCCGCGCCATGGAGGCCCGCGAGGAGGCGGCTGTGCTCGCTAAAAACGAGCAGCTGCGTGCCAACTTGCTGCGCTCCATCTCGCACGATCTGCGCACGCCGCTTACCAGTATTTCGGGTAATGCCGACGTGTTGCTCGACCAGGGCTCGACCGGCACGGCCGTGCTCGACGACCAGACACGCCGCGGCATGCTCCTATCCATTCGCTCGGACGCGCAATGGCTCAACGCCACTGTCGAGAATCTGCTCGCCATCACCAAGCTCGAGGGCGACGGCATGCATCTGTCGACTACGCTCGAGCTCATGGACGATATCGTCGAGGAGGCGCTGCGCCACGTAAACCCGGCCGTGCGCGAGCACGACCTTAAGGTGGTGGCGTGCGATGAGCCGGCGCTTGTCAACGTCGACGCGCGCCTGATGGTGCAGCTGGTGGTCAATCTGGTGAACAACGCCATCGCCTATACGCCTGCGGGCTCGCATATCGTAATCTCGATTGGCGTCCATGATGGATGCGTGGCGTGCTCGGTTGCTGATGATGGCCCGGGCATTGCGCCCGAGGACCGCGAGCGAATCTTTGAGTCGTTCTACACCGCCAACCATGGCCTGGCCGACAGCTGCCGCAGTGTGGGCTTGGGGCTTTCGCTCTGCCGCTCCATTGCGCTGGCGCATGGCGGTAGCATAGAGGTTGCCGCGGCGGATCCGCATGGCTCGGTCTTTACGATTGAGCTTCCCGCCGCCGACGTTTCGTTTGATAAGGAGTAGCGCCGTGCCGAACTCTGCCGTAAAACCGCTCATCTTGGTCGTTGAGGACGATCCCGCCGTCCGCAACCTTATCGTTGCCGCGCTCGAGGCGCACGGCTTGCGTCATATGGCCGTTGAGACTGCCCATGCCGCCATCGCCGCCGCCTCATCGCAGGCACCGAGCATTGTGCTGCTCGATCTGGGCCTGCCCGATATGGACGGCGTCAAGGTGGTGGAGTCGGTGCGCGCATGGTCGGGCATGCCAATCATTGTGGTATCGGCGCGTAGCGAGGATGCGGACAAGATTCGCGCGCTCGATGCCGGCGCCGACGACTATCTGACCAAGCCGTTTTCGGTCGAGGAACTGCTCGCGCGCATTCGCACGACGCTCAGGCGCCTTTCGTATGCGCAGACGGGCGGCGTTGTCTCCGAGGGCTCGTTCGATACCGGTGGGCTGCATATCGATTTTGATGCCGGCATCGCCACGATGGATGGCGAGGAGCTGCATCTGACGCCGATCGAGTACAAGCTCCTGTGCCTGCTGGCACATAACGCCGACAAGGTACTGACGCACCAGTTTATCCTGCACGAGATTTGGGGCACGGCGACCAAGAGTGACCTGGCGAGCCTGCGTGTCTTTATGGGCACGCTGCGCAAGAAAATCGAGTCCGATCCCGCGCACCCGCACTATATCCAAACGCACGTGGGTATTGGCTATCGATTGGTCATCCAAGGCTAGATCGCCAACCACCATCCCAATATGAGTTGCGGTGGAATAGTTCCTGGTTTTGTCCTTTAGGAGGCTTTTCGGGAGCTATTCCACCGCAACTTTTTTATTTGCCCTTGGACTCAGTCCTCTGCCCTCAAGTTCTTCCGGATGCTATGTTTGTACTTGCTGGCGATGGGTCGACAGGGCGAAGGCGCTAAAAAGCCATCTCACGGCGTCTGTCGACACTAAAATGGCTCTGAAGACGAATTGTGTCGGCAGTCCGGGGATGGGGCTACAATCGTGAGCGTCTGCACGGTTCATGGAAGGCCCAGCATGATTTCATACGACACCAAGGTGGAAGTGCTCGAGAAGCTCGATAGGCTTACGCGCGATCTCAATATCGACAGCGTTAGGACTTTCACGACAGCGAACATCGCCGCGGAATGCCACGTGAGTCGAAGTCTCGCCAGCCAGCATCTCAACGAGCTCGTGCGGCAGGGACTTGCGATCAAGGTGAACACGCGTCCCGTGATTTTTCTCCACCGCCATGCTGCGGAGCGTTATTTTCGCTGCAAGCTCGATAAGCTCGAATTCGCCTCGATGCAGGACCTGCTCAAGACCGTTGGCATGGATGAGGCCCACGATTTCGATAAGGCGATCGGCTTCGAGCTGAGTTACGGCACGTGTATCGATCATCTGAAAAGCGCGATCCGCTATCCCCCTCATGGGCTGCCGGCGCTTTTGGTGGGCGAGCATGGAACCGGAAAGCAGCTTATGAGTGAGCTGACGTTCGAGTACGGCGTCAACAGCGGCACGCTGCCCCAGAAAGCTCGCTACATCCATATCGATTGTGCCTGCTACGAGGGGCGCGATGCCGATCTAGAGGGAGCGGTCTTTGGTGAGGGGCCGCAAAGTGGCGCACAGTATGAGGCCCAAGGTGGCGTGGTCTACTTGAGCTGCTTTGACCATGTGTCCGCCGCGGCCCGCGAAAGGATACTCCAGCGGATCGGAAGCGGGGATAGCGACGAGGGGACCGATGTTCGGCCGCCCCGTTTTCTCCTGTCGACCAACCGCTCGGTCGATAGCGATGTTGTGCGCGCTATCGCGCGCCGCGTTCCGATTCTGGTCAGTCTTCCTCGGCTCGCGGAGCGTGGCGTCGAGGAGCGAACGTCGCTTGTCATGCATTACCTTCGTGTCGAAGGCCGCCGCGTGGGTGCCGATATTGCTGTGAGCCGCGGCGCTCTGAGGGCCCTGGTCAACGCCGATTTTAAGGATAACATCGATGGCTTGCGCTCGTGTATCACCAACTGCTGCGCCAGCGCCTATCTCAACCGCGATAGCGAGACCCTCACCATCCAGACATACAACTTGCCATCGAGTGTGATCGGTCATGCTGAGCCCGAGCCCGATGACGACCGAATCATCAGCGGCGACAAGGACGTTAACGATCCTTCCGCCCGTGCGATCGGGTTCTTTCAAAAGATTATCGATCCGGTCGACGCACTCGATGCGGGGGAAATCAGCTTCACGGAGTTTTTCACCGGTGCGGCTATGTCGGTGCATGCCTACGATGACTACATGAACTTTGAGAACCAGAGCATGAACCCTCGCATCAGCTCATATGAACAACTGCTGGGGCCGATGGTCGAAGAGGTTAACCGCGCCTACGGTATTGAGCTTACGCGCAAGATAACGCGTTCGATTGCCCAATCGCTCTTTACTCAGCTATGGAGCGGGGTTAACCTTGTCAAATGGCGGCAGCTCAATACGGTTTGCATCAAGCGCGCGCTCGACTTACTGGCAAAGAACCAGCCGGGCACGGCGACGGTCGTCGAGCAGGTTGCCGCCAAGACCAAGATCGCCCTGGGCATGGAGCTTGACGATCTGTCGCAGTTGATCTTGTTCATCGAGGTGGGGGATACCCTGCGTACGACGGGCGGGCCTCGGGATTATTTGGGTGTGATCGTCTGCCACGGTTATTCGACCGCCACGAGTATCGCGGATGCTGCCGATCGAATCCTACGGACGCACGTGTTCGAGGCAATCGATATGACGTATGACCAGGATGTTACCGAGATTGTGGGACAGCTGTCGCGTCTGCTCGAACGTTACGCGCATTGCAAATCCATGGCGATTCTGGTCGACATGGGCTCGTTGGAGAAGATCAACGACGCCGTCAGCGGGCTTACCGCCTGCGATATCCACATTGTCAACAACGTGTCGACAGGGCTCGCTCTCGAGGTGGGCAGCGCGCTCATCGCCCATGCGGATCTTTCGGGCGTGCTCGACCGTGCTGGCGAAGTGTGCGCTCCGGGATACAGTATCGTACGCGGCTCGCGTGAGAACGATGCTGTCGCGTTTTGCTCCGAGTCGGGAATCGATGCGGCGGATAAGATCCGCGGCATCGTGCAGAATAGCCTTCCGGGAAGGTCGAACGTCCAACTTGTCACCTGCGATTATTCGATGCTGGCGCAAAAGGGCGATGCCGCGCCCCTGTTCGATGGATATCGGATCAGGGCGATCGTGGGAACGATGGACCCCGGCGTCGCCTCTGTTCCCTTTGTCGGACTCGAGGATATCCTGTACCAGGGAAGCTCCGATGCGCTCGATCGGGCGCTGTTCCCGCTCGTCGATCCCGAGGGGGTTGCGGAGTTTCATTCCAACCTTCTTCGCAACCTTACGCTCAAGAGCGTTATCGAGTCGATCACGATTCTCAATCCCGAGATGCTCTACATCGAAGCCGACCGTGCCGTCAAACGCCTGGCCGAGCTTTCGGGCGAGGAGATCGATGCGCGTCGCAGGATTGGCGTCTACGTGCATCTCTGCGGCTTGATCGAACGCCTGGTCACCAAGAACTTTGTGGATGAGGCACCCGATACCGACGCATTTGAACGCGACCATGCCGATTTCATCGAGTGGTTCCGCGAGGCGTTCGCCGACATGACGAGGCGCTACCGTGTCGAGATTCCCGTGTCCGAGATTTCCTACGTGCACCATATGCTTCATGTCAAGATGAGCGACGCCAAGGGCCGTGCCACGATTGCGGGCATGATCCTAGAGGACGAGTAGCTCATATGCCCGACTGGTATATGCCAGTCGGGCATATGTTTCGACACTGATATCGTCAATTTGAATCTCAACTGTCGATAACTTCACAATTCCTGTTTATCTGCGCCCCTGGGTTGTTGCAACCCAGGGGCGCCTGTCGATTCGGCGCGTTGCCGGCCGGCAAGGGGACTCGTGCCGCTATCTTGGGGTCAGCAAGAGATGAGGGCGCGTGATTACCACGGCTGCCCTCTCAAGGGAGCGGGTTTTGACCCCGCAAGTTTGGAAAGGAAGGGTTGCAATGAGCATCGTCGCAGGGCGCATCGATTATCGACTCCTGCACGGCATCGTCCAGGGTTTCTGGTGTCCCACCTATGCCACGCAGCGCACGATGATTATCGACGACGCCACGGCCAATGACGAGGTGCGGAAAGCCGCCATGAAGCTTTCGAAGCCCTCGGGTCAGGCACTTTCGATTATCACGGAGGAGAAGGCCCTCACCAATTTTAAAGCCGGTAAATACGACAACCATACCGTGTTTACCATCGCTCGCGATCCGCAGACGTTTCTCGATCTCATCGAGGCTGGGCAAAAGATCCCGGTGCTCACGCTGGGGCTCACGGAGCTTCCCCCCGAGGGCACCCCGGGCGTCCAAGCGGGGCGCCGCGCCTTCATCAAGGAGGAGGACATCCCGGTTTATCAGAAGATCGCAGCCTCTGGGACCAAGGTCGAGGTCCGCTATATGACCACCGACAAACCTGTGCCCATCTCAGAGTTCATCTCGTTGTAAGGAAAGGTGATAGACGTGGAAGTCAACGCACTTCAGTTTGCCCTGCTTGTCATCCTTGCGGGTTTCCGTACGGTTGACGGGTACGCTACCCAGATGATTCCTAACATGCATGCGCTTGTATGCTGGCTCACTGGCATCATCCTGGGTGATCCCAATGTCGGCCTGATCGTCGGCGGTACCATCCAGCTCATGTCCATGGGTGCCGTGGGCCTGGGCGGCTCCTCCGCTCCCGACTACGGCATGGCGGGCATGGTCGCCACAGTCACGGCCTGCATCACCGGCAACGACGATGTGTCCGTCGGTCTTGCCATCGGTGTCGTCGTCGCCATGCTCTACGTGCAGCTCGACGTCATCTTCAAGATCTACAACTCCTGGGTCTTCAAGGTCATCCGCGGCTACGCCGTCAAGCGCGATTACAAGAAGATGCTTGCCTCGTGCTTCCTGTCCCACGTGTGGCTGTTCCTCCAGGGTGCGCTCCCGATGGTCATCGTCCTTGCCTTTGGCAAGTCCGCGGTCGAGGCCACCAATGCCTTCATGCCCGCTTGGTTCACCGGCGGCCTTTCCATCGCCGCGGGCGTCCTGCCTGTCACCGGCTTCGCCATCCTTCTGACCTTCATGCCGGTCAAGAAGTTCTACGCGTTCCTGATCGCCGGCTACGTGCTCGCTGCCTACCTCAACCTCTCCGTCCTGCCCATCGCGCTGCTCGGTGCCGTCGTCGCTATCGAGTACTTCCGTCTCAAGTCTGAGACCCCCGCCGTCGCCGTTGCCGAGATTGGAGGCGAGCTCGAAGATGAGTAACTTCTTCAAGCCCAAGGATTTCAAGGATTTCGATGAGGCATCCGCTCCCGTTCAGCTGCCCGATGGCACGTACGAGCCTGTCCTGACCGACGAGGATCTCAAGATCTGCTCCAGGCGTATGTGCCTCATGGACACTGCTGCGTACTCCTATGCCACGCAGAATGCCCCGTGCGCTATGTTCGCCTCGTACTATGCTCTGCGCAAGATCTATGGCAACGACGAGGACGCTTTTAACGTTGCGATCTTGAATCAGCTCGACTGCGTGTTCAACGCGACTCCTCCCGTTTCGGGCCTGCTGCTTGGCGCCGGTCTCGCCATCGAGGATAAGGGACATCTCAACGGCGTCAACGCCGAGAACGACCTCAAGGTCGGCCTCATGGGTCCTATCTCGGGCATCGGTGACGTCTTTATCTGGCTGTTGCCCATGACCATCTTTGGCTCCATCGCTGGCTACATGGCTCAGCAGGGAAGCCCTGTCGGCATCCTGCTCTGGATCGCCATGTGGGTCGCCCTGTATTTCTGGCGCATGCAGAACTACGTCCAGGGTTACAAGGCAGGTGCCTCCGTCGTCACTAAGATGGGCGATAAGCTTAATATCCTTACTGACGCAGCCTCGATTCTCGGCCTCACCGTGGTGGGTTCGCTCATCTACAGCTCTGTCAAGATTTCCACGCCGCTTACCTTTGCGTATGGTGAGATCTCGCTTGGCATCCAGGAGGGCGTGCTCGACCAGATTTTCCCCAACCTGTTGGCCGTCTTGCTTGCGGTGCTCGTCTACAAGCTGATTAAGAAGGGCGTTAAGCTCAACTGGATCATCTTGGGCATCCTGGCTGTGAGTTGTGTCTGCGCGGGTTTCGGCATCCTCGCCGTCTAAGCACTTTCCACCTGTTTCCTTCCTTTTGCCGGGAGGCCTTCCCCGAGCCTCCCGGCGTGCCGCGGGCACCATCCCGTGGCAACGGTTCGTGCTCGAACCGTTCCATAGCAGCCGCCGCATCTTTCCTACACGCCGCGGCGGCTGCTATGGGATGATTCGTCTAGACGATGTTCCGCCACTACATGGGTCGTCGTTTTCGGTTCAAGGAGATAGTTTATGAGACACGTCGTGCTCGCATCGCATCATCGGTTTGCTCAGGGGCTTGCCGACACGCTTGAATTCCTGGGTGCCAAATGCGACTTCCACGTTATCTGCGCCTATGTCGACGATCAGCCGCTCGAGCCTCAGGTCGCCGCGGTGTTCGAACGATTTGGCCCAGATGACGAGGTACTTGTTCTGACCGATATTCTTGCCGGCAGCGTCAACCAGAAGTTCATGCCCTATGTGGGACCTAATGTGTTCGTGGTTGCCGGCGTGAACGTTGTGCTCGCTATGGAGCTTTGCCTGGCGCCGATGCCTCTTACCAACGAGGGGATCGAGGAGGCCATTGCCATGGCCGGTCAGTCCATCAAGCTGCTCAACACCATTCAGGTCGAAGATGACGAGGCCGACGAATAGATAAGAGGCTATACCATGCTCATCAGTGAGGTCATCCAGCACGTCAAAGACTATAGCTTCGGCATCGATTCGCTCACCGGCAAGTCGATCGACGAGGGGGCCACGCGCGACAAAGTGCTCTATGGCAACACCGCTCAGGAATGCACCGGAATCGTGACGTGCATCTGGCCCACGGTCAACGTCATCAAGAAAGCACGCGAGCTCGGCGCCAACTGCATTATCAGCCACGAGGCCATTTTCTGGAACCATGGTGACCATCAGGATGCGGTTGGCAGCACGTTGGCTTTCAAGGCTAAGAAGGAGCTGCTCGATGATTGGGGTGGCGCGGTCTGGCGCTGCCATGATTTCATCCATTCCCGTGTGCCCATCGATACGGACGGAGCCATGGCCGACGGCATCTTCTATGGTCTGGCCTGGAAGCTCGGCTGGCTTGATTATCGCGTGGGCGACGATAAAGGCTCCTGTCTCGAGTATGAGATTCCCGAGACGGATGCCACCGAGCTTGCCAGCGAGCTGGTCGTAAAGCTTGGGCTCAACGGCACGCGCATCGCCGGCGATCCGCATGCTCGTGTGCACCGCGTGCGCGTGCCCATGCATGTAATGGGCAATGCCAAGGACGACACGCATGAAATCAACGAGACCGATGTCCATGGCGATGACTGTCTCATGACCATGGAATTTATCGATTTCACCACGTGCGAGTACATCTGTGATGCCGGCATGCTCGGACAAAACAAGTGTGCCATCACCATCGGTCACTTCAACCTCGAAGAGCCGGGTATGGAGTATATGGTGCGATGGCTGCCCGAAGCGCTGGGGACCGATGCGATACCTGCGACGTTTGTGCGCATGGAGGATGCGTACTGCTACGTTGTCGCCTAACAAATAGAAAAACGTGCCCGGGACGGCCTATGCGTCAAGCCTGGGCTTTTTTGAATGGAGGAAAGCCGTGAAGGCCGCAAGTGTTTCCGTCGGTATCGCACCTCAAGGTAAATTCTGGATGGAGGGCTATATCCACCCCATCCGAAAAGAGCCGGGGCTCGGCATCCACGACGAGCCGCGCGCGACGCTGCTTTTGGTCGAGGTCGAAGGCGTGCGGACGCTATTCGTTTCGATCGATGTGTGCGTTCTCAAGGCTGAGACGACTGCCGCGATGAGGACGGGGCTGTCGGGCTTGTTGGGGATCGAGGTGGGGCACATCGTCATCAACTCGATCCACACGCATTCTGCGGCGAACGGATTCGGGGGAGCTGGGTCCATGGACATTCCCACCACGCCGGGATACGTCGAGTATGTGACTGGGTTGGTGCTTCAGGCCGCGACGCGGCTTTGCGATTATGAACGGGACGTTAAGGCCCAGATGCTCATACGTCATGTGCGCGGCTGGTACTCGAATCGTAACGATGCCGAGCTTCCGTTCGACGATGAGGCCCTGATTTTGCGCTTTGTGTATGAGGATGGGTCCGTTGCGGGTGCCATGCTCAACTTCAACTGTCACGCGACGGTCGTCGGACCCACCAACCGACTGCTCACGACCGATGTCCAGGGCGGGGTGCGCGACGAACTCGTCGATTGGATTGGCTGCGTGCCCTATATCTTTACGGGTGCCTCGGGCGACCTGGGCAACCGACAGTTCCGCCAGGGTAATGATTTCGCCGAGCTCCGACGTGTCGCCAACGGTATTGCCGGCGAGATCATGAAGGGGACCTTCGAGCCGGTCGAGCTTTCGGCACCCAAAGTGAGCCGTTTTTCGCACCATGTCCACTACAACAACGAACAGTTCTACCCTGAGTACCAAAAGCAGCTTGACGAGGTGCTCGAGGTACTCGCCAACAATCCCACCTTCGACGAGAAGAAGCTCGCTGATACCGAGAAAGCTATGCTCGAGGACCAGCTCGAGCGCCACGAGATGGACTTTACCGTAGAGATAACTACGCTCGACTTTGGCAGCGTGGTGTTCGCGACCTTCCCTGGCGAGCTGGCGAGCGAGCTTGGCGCCTACATTAGGGAGTTGTTTGCGGGAACGGGTAAGCATCCGGTGGTGATTGGCTACGCCAATGATTATCAGGGGTACTTTGTCGCGGCACACACTTATGGCGGCACGAGCTACGAGAGCTATGTGACGCAGATGCCCAAAGGTTGGACCGAGAAGATGCTCGAGTCCTATCGGGGGCAACTGTGACAGCGCCGGGTCTGTTGGCACCGCGAGCGGGCGAGCTCGCTGTCGGATTCTTTGATGTTGACGGAACGCTGGTCTATCGCGACCCCGAGACGGGGCCTGGCAGCGTGCCGAACGAGCGGGTTTGCCAGGCTATCCGGGCGTTTGCCCGTGCGGGTGGGGTGCCCATCATTGCGTCGGGGCGAGCCATGCCTGGACTCGTGCAGCTGTTCGATTTATTGCCTTTCCGCGGCTGCGTGAGTCTGGACGGTGCCTACGTTCAGCTCGACGGCGAGGTCATTGCCGACCGATGCTTCGATCGCGTCATGCTGGAACAGATGGTCTCCGAGATGATCCGGTGCAGGATGGCGGCTTTTTTCGAGGGAACGGACGGTTGTGTCGAGCTTTCGCCTACGGGGGAAAGTCTGTATGACTGGGGCGAGGTCGCCTGTGATTTGGAAGGCATGGCTCGCGCTAACCCGTCGCTGCGATTTGGCAAGGTCGACTTTATTGACGTCGCGATGCAGGCATATCGAAAAAGCGAGTATCTTCGGTGCGAGCTCGGCTACTACGACGTGGGCGATGGGTGCCACGAGCTGGTGATGCCGGGTGTCAATAAGGGGTCGGGATTGCGGCTTTTAGCGGACAGGGTCGAGCGAGGACTGCCGGATGGCTTTCGAAGGGTGCGAACTTATGCGTTCGGCGACTCGGAAAACGACCTTGCGATGCTCGAAGCCGCGGATGTGTCCGTCGCGATGGGGCAAGCGGCGTCGCATGTGCGCGAGGCCGCCGATTATGTGACCGATTCCTGCGCCGAGGACGGTGTGGCGACGGCGCTGGAAGCGCTCGGCCTTATCTAAGGGGCTTCACCAGAGGTATCGTCAAAATAGCGAATGGGGCAAACGGGGTTACCCGTTTGCCCCATTTTTGTGTCTAGTCGCGTCGTTTAGGCGTGCTGGCGTAGAACTTCTTCTTTTTTGGCTTGTCCGCAGGTGAGGGGTTGGGCGCTGCCGCGCGGGGCTTGCGGGCTTCGGGGTTGCGCAGTTCCTCGACGCGCTCGGCAATTTCCTCGGCGCTAAAGCCGACCTCGGCCATGGCGTCCTCGATGGGCAGGCGGCGCACGATGTAGCAGTGGTGCACCTTCTGGTTGCGCGCGAAGTCCTCGGGGATGGTCTGCGCCGTAATGTCCTCCAGCACCACGCCCGCGCGGGCGAGCTTGCGCGTTTCGGGGCGGAAGCCGCGCAGGTTGCAGCTAAAGATGGCATGGCCGCCCTGCGCGAGCAGGCGCGATACGCCAGCCAAAAGCTCAACATGGTCGCGCTGGACATCCCAGGTGCGGCGGCCCATCTTGGACGAGTTCGAGAACGTGGGCGGGTCGACAAAGATCAGGTCCCAGCGGTTGCGCGTCTGGCGCTGGTCGCGAATCCAGGCGAGCACGTCGTCGCGCACAAAATGATGCTGAGGCCCCACAAAGCCGTTCTGGCGCATGTTGCGCTCGGCCCAGTCCAGATAGGTATTGGAGAGGTCGACCGTCACGGTCTCCTCGACGCCGCCATCGGCCGCGTAGCAGGTGGCAGTGCCGGTGTAGGCAAACAGATTGAGGAAGCGGCGCGCCTGCTTGGCGTGCTCGCGCACCAGGTTGCGGGTGACGCGGTGGTCCAAGAAGATGCCGACGTCCAGGTAGTCGTCAAAGTTGACGGCAAAGGTGAGGCCGCCCTCTTCGATGAGCGGCAGGCGACGACGCGCGATATTGGCGCGCTCGCCCGAGCCGCCCTTGCCGGCGCCCTGCTTGCCGTACTGCGAGCCGCCGCGCGAACGCATGCGGGCCTTGGCGTGCACATGCTCGGCGGGAACATCTAGGATGCGCGGCGCGATGGCCAGAATGTCGAGCATGCGGGCCTGGGCCAGTGCGGGGTCGATGGTCTTGGGCGCGGCGTATTCGGCGATGACGAGCCAGCGGCCCGGCGTCTGCGGGCAACCCTCGTACAGGTCGATAGCGGCGGAGTAGTCGGGCAGGTCGGCATCGTAGACGCGATAGCAGCTCACGCCCTCGCGCCTGGCCCACTTGCGGCGCAGACGGGCATTCTTGCGCAGGCGGTTGGCGAACTGCTCGGACTCGGGGATGAGCACGGGCAGCGGCTTGCCGTCGCCCAGGTCGAGCATGGCGGCAGGCTCGGGCATGGCGGAAGCGGCGGCTTCATCGTTGACTTCGTTGGCATCCGCAGCCTCGGCTTCGGCATCCGCACTGGTCGCAGCCTCAAACGCTGCGGCGGCGTGGTCGAGCGAAGGCCAGACTTCGACGGTCGCCTCTTCGTTGTTGGGCATGACGGCGATCGAGCACTCGGGCTCGGTGTGGAGCGCGCGGGCTAGCAATCCGTCGCGGGTGAGCGCGGCGATCGGCGCCGCGGCAAGCTCGGGCGCGCGGCGCAACTCGCCGATGAGCGTCATGGTGTCATGCATGAGCGAAAGCGGTGTCTCGGTCGTATCCGCGACCACGGCGGCGCCGGCGACAGCGCCCGCGTGGTCCAGTACGGTGGCGGACTTGGCGGCGCAAAAATCGACAAAGCGCTTGTAGCCGGCACATTTAACCATGCGCTCAGCGGTCTTGCGGGCGGCGGGGTCAACATCCACGGCCACGATGCGCGCCTGGCGCTCGCGCGCTGCCGCCTCGCGCTCGCGCGCCTCGGCAAGCAGCTGCTCCCACAGGGCGGCATCGTGCAGCTGCCAGCCCTCAAAGCCCCAGCGCTCGCGTGCGGCGCCCGGGGCGCGGTCGGTTAGGATATTCACTGCCTCCAGCAGCAGACCGCCGCCGGCGCACGAAGCGTCGACCAGCGTGGGCAGGGCTTCGTTCTCGTAATCGTCGGCCGTCAGCTCGCGCTCGCACAGTGCAGTCCAGCCGACCTGCGCCAGCACCAGGGCGGCGTAGTCGGGGCGCAGCACGTGTGTGCCCTCGCCGGCGCGGGTCGCGGCGGGCGGCAGGCGCTTGAACAGCGGGTCGCCCGAAAGGTCTAGGCTTATGCTCGCGCGGCGCTGGCGCAGTGAAAGCAGTAGGTGAACATCGGGGTCGGCGGCATCGACATCGGCGCGACGTCCCGTGGTCTCGGCCAGGCGGTCGCACAGCGCGTCTTTGGCACGCAGGGCCGAGAAGCGCGTGTTGCGCAGCTGCTCGGTCACGCCGCGGGCGGTAATGGCGATGGTGGCGCCGGGGCGGACGATGCTCTCCCAGGCGATGTCGTAAACGCTATCGTACAGTTCATCGGCATCCTGCGCCTCAAAGCGCCCGAGTACCACGAACACGCGGCTGGCCAGGCGCGACCACAGACAGGCGCGATAGCCTTCTTCGAGCTCGCCCTCAAACGTAGCGCGGCCCTTCAGGCGGCGGACATGCGAAAGCCCGAGGCGTTTAAGCTCATCGGCGAGTGCGGACTCAAAGCCCTCGGGGCAGCTTGCGTAAAATTCCATGGGTGACCTCTCTGGTTGCGTCGCTCCATTATATGATGGATGCTTCGTTTGCCCTTATCCTCGAAAGGAACCCATATGATTGATGCGTGTCCTGAACCCGCTGTGCTCTTTTTTGACGTGGACGGCACGCTGACGTCGTTCGATCACGACGATATGACCGATAAGGACTTCAATGCAATCCATCCGTCGAAGGCCGTTGTCGATGCATTTGGTCGCCTGCGTAATGCGGGCCACCAGGCATTTATCTGCACGGGCCGTCCTTTGTGGCTGGTTGCCGATGGCCTGCGTGCGCTGAACCCGGCGGGTATCGTTGCCATGGCGGGGGCCACGCTCGAGGTCGAGGGCCGCGTGGCACACGAGGACTGCATTGACGAGGACATTGTTGAGGAGCTCGCGCGTCGCATTACTGTGGCGGGCGGCGAGGCGTTGTTCGAGACGAATGGTGCCACCTATTCACTTGAGCCAGTTGGTGTCGAACAGTCATTTCTGCTAGGCGCCGGCGTGGTGCATGGCGTTGATCAGATGCGCGTCGATGGCCGCTTGCGCGTAGGCAAGGTGTGCATTAACGCGTACGACCTGGCTCGCGTAGCCAACGATGACGGCTTTATCGAGCGCGAGTTTGAGCTGTGCAACACCGGTGGTCAGAATCGCGAGCTGAGCCCCAAGGGCATCGACAAGGGCGTGGGCGTGGCGCGAGCGCTGGAATACCTGGGTCGCACCGGCAACGCGCGCACCTTTGGCTTTGGCGATTCCGGCAACGATCTGGGTATGCTCGCCGCCGTCGAGACGGCTGTAGCCATGGGCAACGCCATGCCCGAGGTCAAGGCAGTCGCCGACTATGTGACCGACGATGTCGCACACGATGGCACCGTCACAGCGATGCGCCATTTTGGCCTCATCTAATGAATCTCGCCTTCTGACGTTTGCTCAAACTGCGACTCTTTGCTTTTGCATGCTCAATCGATTTATCAATCCAAATACTGAGGTGTTTATACCGTTCGCCGAGAAGATAAAAAACCGCAGTTCACGCCTTGATAAACGTAGGTAAAGTGTTTAGCAGTTTACCGGCCGTGTGCAAGCGAAAGGAATCAGGCAGATGGCAATCAAGGTGTTCGCTGACGGTGCAAACCTCGAGGGCATGCTCGACATGTACGAGAACGGCAACGTTCAGGGTTTCACGACCAACCCGTCCCTTATGAAGAAGGGCGGCGTGACGGATTACCGCGCGTTTGCCAAGGAGGTCCTGGCCCACATCACCGATGTGTCCGTCTCGTTTGAGGTCTTTGCCGACGACGTCGAGACCATGGAGGTCGAGGCCCGCGAGATCGCTACCTGGGCCGAGAACGTCTACGTCAAGATTCCGTGCGTGACTACCAAGGGCGAGTCCACCGCCGAGCTGGTGCGCAAGCTTTCGGCCGATGGCATCAAGGTCAACGTCACCACCATCTTTACGCCTACGCAGGTCGACAAGATGGTCGAGGCCGTTGATGCCGAGACGCCGTCCATCATCTCGCTCTTTGCCGGCCGTATCGCTGACACCGGCGTCGATCCCATTCCGTTTATGACGGAGTCGGTGAAGAAGGCCGCCGCCAAGCCCAACTGCGAGGTCCTGTGGGCGTCCACGCGTGAGCTTATCAATATTTACCAGGCGGAAGGATGCGGTTGCCAGATCATCACGGTGCCCAACAGCATCCTGGCCAAGCGTAAGAACATCGGCCGTGACCCGTACGAGGTCTCGCTCGATACCGTGCGCGGTTTTGCCAAGGATATCGCCTCGCTCGGTTTCCATATCCTGCCGTAACGCGAACGCTGACTACATCGCGGGTTGTTCGCCCCGGCCTTTCCTTTCCCTATCGCTCACGCGCTTCGCGAGGGTCGCGCTAGGCAAAGGAAAGGCCGGGGCTGCCGACACGAACTTGCCGGTAGGTTGGTGATAGGCTTCCATGTCCTGCCGTGGACAAAGGTACCCCCGCCTGCGCCGTGCAAAATTGAGAGTATTCAGCAAGGTAAAGGCTTTTACCAGCTGGGTGAAGCATGGAACAGCCCCCGTTTTGGCTCTGATGACGCTAAAACGGGGGCTGTTTCTTGCTTTTTCGTCTCTGAGGGGCATCCGGAACGGTGGAATTTGCAGAATACTCGCGATTTTGCACGTCGCGAGAGGGGGGACCCTTGCTTTGGCGGTTTACTTCCCCTGCACCATGGTGAGGGAGATTTTCTTGCGGTCGCGATCGACCTTTTCGACCCACACCTTGACCGTGTCACCGACGCGCACCACGTCGCTCGGGTGCTTGACGAAGCGGTTGGCGAGCTTGGAGATGTGTACGAGGCCGTCCTGGTGCACGCCCACGTCGACGAACGCGCCAAAATCCACAACGTTGCGCACCGTGCCCTTGAGTTCCATGCCGGGCTCCAGATCGTCGATGGAAAGCGCCGAGCGGCTAAAGACCACCTCGGGCGCGTCGTCGCGCGGGTCGCGGCCGGGCTTCTTGAGCTCGTTGACGATGTCGATGAGCGTTAGGGTGCCGCAGTCCAGGTCGCTTGCCAGCGCCGAGATGCTGCCCAGGCGACGCTCGATATCGGGCACGCCGCCGCGGCTGAGCTCGCTTGCCGCAACGCCGGCGCGCTCCAGGACGGCCGTGGCCACCTCGTAGCTTTCGGGGTGGACGCTTGTCGCGTCGAGCGGGTTCTTGCCGCCGCTGATGCGCAGGAAACCTGCGGCGTTGAGGTACGCCTTGGGTCCCAGCTTGGGGACCTTCTTGAGCTGGCGGCGATCGGTAAAGGCGCCGTTTTCCTCGCGGTAGGCCACGATGTTTTTGGCTACGCTCGGCGTAATGCCCGACACGTAGCCCAGCAGGCTTGCGCTCGCGGTGTTGACGTCGACGCCCACACGGTTGACGACGTCTTCCACCACGTGGCCCAGGGTGCGCGAAAGCTCGGCCTGGTCAAGGTCGTGCTGGTACTGGCCAACGCCGATGGACTGGGGCGGAATCTTGACGAGCTCTGCCAGCGGGTCTTGCAGACGGCGGCCCAGGCTCATGGCGCCACGTACGGTGACGTCCAGGTCGGGATATTCCTGGCTGGCGAGCTCGGAGGCGGAGTACACCGACGCGCCGGCCTCGTTGACGATGGTGTAGCGAAGGCTGGGTGCCTGCTCGGTAATGAACTCCGAGACGACTTCCTCGGTCTCGCGGCTGGCGGTGCCGTTGCCGATGACGATGGTGTTGACGCTGTCCTTCTTGACGAGGCGGGCGAGCTCGCGCTTGGTGCCGGCGACGTCGTGGCGCGGCTTGGTGGGGTAGACCACGCCGTGGTCGAGCAGCTTGCCGGTCTCGTCCATGACGGCGACCTTGCAGCCGGTGCGGTAGCCCGGGTCGAGCGCGAGCACGCGGGCGCCGCGTACGGGGCGTGCCGAGAGCAGGCCTTCGAGATTCTTGGCAAAGACGTTGATGGCCTCGGTCTGGGCGCGAACGGTGAGTTTGGCGCGGGCCTCGCGCTCCAGCGAGGGGGCCATGAGGCGCTTGTAACCGTCAGCGATGGCGGCATTAAAGACGGGAGCAAACACGCCCTGGCGACGGGGCCAGCGGCTGCCGAGGCGTGCCGTAGCGGCAGCGCCGTCGACGTTCACGCGCACGCGGAGCTTGCCCTCACGCTCACCGCGGTCGATAGCCAGCACACGGTGGTTGGGGATGCGACGCAGCGGCTCATCATAGCTGTAGTACGGCTCGTAGGGGGTCTTCTCGGCGGGGTCGGTGGCCTCGAC
>DXZN01000022.1 GCA_019419645.1 Collinsella sp.
CGCCGAAACGGTATCGCCGAGCCACGATGCAATGGAGCCCAGCGTGCCACTGCTCCCTCCCAGGCCATCGATCATCTCATCCATAAGCTCGTCGGCCGAGCCCTGGATGTCTCCGTATCCCACAAGCAGCCGTCCCCAAACATCCATGACGCCATCGAGTACGCCGGCAACGCCACCCGAACGCTCCTCCAACGTCGAGAAAAACCGCGAGAGAACGTTGTTCTGCGCCGTCGCGTCATCGGGTGCCAGCACCGCAGCAGAGATCGCGCCGCACTCGCCAAGTCCGACTGTCGTGTTAAACGAAGAGTTGAGCTCATCGGGGCTCGAGATGGCACCCGAAACCGCAAAGGCGACCACGCCGTTGCGACCGGGCGGAGCGATACGCGGGCGCTCGCCCGAAAGCGCTTTAATGGCCTCGTCAAACGCATTGCCCGCGCGGTCAGCCTCGTCCTCGGTCTGGCGCATGAGCTCGAGCTCTTTATTGCGGCATTCGACGTATTTCTCCAGGGCGTTTTTGAATCGATCAAAGTGGTACTCGAAGCCGTTTTCGATAGAAGTCGAAGGAGCCGCAACGGCGCCGAGCGACGAAACACCAAAATGGCATCTGTTGCACTTGTCCTGCCCGTCATAAGCAGCGACCGAGGCTAGCCCGCCTGGTGTCCCTTTCTTATAGTTGGGGCAGCTCGTTCCATAGTGCAGATACGTCTTGCCATCATTGGTACTAGTTGGCCACACCGCATCGGTATAGAGTTCCGTCACTCGCACCTCGTCAGTGTTGCGCGGCAACAGCGGGATATAGGAAGTGACTTCATCTCCGTCCTCGGTTACATATGCACGATTGACCTCTGTACTCGCATAGGTGTAAAACGCCTTACGCGCCGCCGACTCCGCCTTCGTCTCGACGCTTGAGCCCTGCGGTTTTTCATCTGCCAGACGCTGGTGATAGTAGGCCTTCGCGCGATCGAGCGCCACCTGTGGCTCCCACGTAACGCTCGAGGCATAGTGCGGATTCTCAATATCCGAAAGCTTCGCCAAGCTCCTCGCGCGTTCCCACATGCATGAACAGCTACCGACCGAAGCCAGAACCGACCCGCCGCAATCCGCAAGCCAGGCGCGTTCTTTTGCTTTCGCCGTCTCCTCTGAGGCTTTCTGCAGCTCATCTGCTGCGCGTTCCAGATCTTTCGATGTGTCTTTAATCGCATCGGTCGAGATCTCGGATCCCTCGAGCGCAACGAAATCCGACTCAGACGTCCTGGGCACGGCAAGCGCCGTACCGGTATAGATCGCACCCTCGGTATCCTGCGCCGACACGGCCTGCGTAGCTCGCGCGGCAACCAGATACGGTAGAGCCGTCTCGATTTTCTGCAGGCCCTTGGAGGCGCTTTTGGCAAACTTGTTGCGCGTTTTAATGATCTCGATCCCTGTGTCGACCATATCACCCGCGGCAAGCTCGGCACCCGGAATAAGGATGGCGACCAAGCCGGTGCCGATCGTGGCAAACCCCGCTAAGCCCAAGCTCAAAATGCTCGCATCAACCACCGTCGCAGCCGTATGGTAGGACGACACTACATTGGCGCCTGCCAGCGCGCCGCTATCGGCAGCCGCTTGGGTGTCCCCCGCGCGCGACATGCTCCATATCGCCGCCGTCGACGAAAACAGCAGCGTGAGCACCACCAGGATGACCACCGCAGAGGAGAGCGTGGTGTAGGCACCGTCTTCGATAAACAAGTCGATACCGGCTCGACCCATAAAGCCGTCTCGCATGCGGCGAGCACGCGGTCGGCAACGGCCCGCAAGCCCCCTCGTCGCCCTCAACAGGCGGCGCTTAATCCCATGCAGCAATCCATGAATCATAGTCTCCCTCCAGCCACTCGGGACGCGATCGATACGAGACATCGACCCTAAGCTCGACATAACCGTTTTGGCCTGCGCTACCCATAGCTTGTGCAAACGCGCCAATCACGGGCAGCGGTTTAACCTCGCCAGTAACGGAAACGGACGAGGCGCCGCCCGCATCGGCCCGACCAAGCTCGATATCCCACGACAGGGGCCCGCCGGCATGAAAAATCGAAATGTCGGGAACCGCGGCAAGACGGCGGCGGGCGAACTCCTTAATATCCTCGTCATCCCCCACCGTCGTCGTGGTCATGAGCCGCGCGGTCTCGGCGGCGGCAGACTCCATGACCGCGCGTGTGTAGAGTAGGCACACCGGCTGCAGCGCCAACAGGACGAGCGTCAGAAACGTCGGCAGTAGGAATGCCGCCTCGACCGTAGACTGCGCCCAGTCCTCGCGCGCAACATCAATACAGCACGATGTCCTTAGCACCCGCAGCAGCGTCGACAACCGATGTCGAGGTGACGCCGTGAGACGCCGCCCGCTCGACCAGCGCTGCCAAGCGCCCGTCGGCACCGGCACGCCAAAGCCCGGCGATCGCCAGCACGATGGAAAGCAGCGCCACCGTGACGATGGCGTATTCGACCGTCGCCTGGGCAGATTCCTCGCGCAGGACATCATGCATTTCACGACCCCTCCTTTGAGTTCGTTGTCTGCGGAGTCAGGCGGACCACGCGCAGGCGACACGAAGTATCGCCAGCATCCGCGGCAACCGTCACCATATCGACCCAGCCGCGTCCATCACGCACGATGGCGCCCCACACGTTTCCCTTGATGTCGAGATAGCCGCTCAGAGCAAGTTGCGCCGTAGACACCTCGCGATAGGCACGCAGCATATCCGCCGCCGCTTCGGTCATCGGTCGGCATTCGGACCATGCGAGACGAACAACGACAGCATTGTTTGCAGATGAACCCGTTGCAGCGCCCGCTCGCTCGTCGAGTGCTTGCAAGAACGTTTGCGCCGTGACGGCGGCATTCGCATCGTCCGCGTCTCGTGCATCGTCTTTTTGAGACGTCGCAGCCGAACCCGAACCCGCATCCGCGGCAACCCCTAAACGTTGTTGCCGTGCTGCGTTAAGCCCCCAAACCGCCGCCGCCACCGCCACGACCGCACAGGCGAGCACCAGCAACGCGCCGACGGGACGGGCGCCTCCTACAGGCTGTTGATGCCCTCGCTGATAGCGCTCCATAGATCTTGGACCTTGCCCTTAAATGCGACGATGGCAATGATGGCGATCACCACGAGCACACCGACCAGGATGGCGTACTCGGTGGTGCCCTGCGCGCTCTCCTCCTGCAGTAGCTCCTCGGCACGCTGGCGAGTATGAATTGACTGGCAAAACGCCCAGCTCCAGACCTTGCCAGCAACGTCAGTCATCGTGTTCATGTATTCCTCCCTACATCATCCCGCCTGCTCCCAGCAGCGGGCCCAATATGGACAGAAGCAACGCCGGCAGGATGAGCGTGCCGGTGGGAATCAGCAGCTTGACCGGCGCGCGCTCGATCTCGCGCTCGACTGCAGCGCGATGGGCCGCGCGAATCTCGCGACTTTGGGCCGCCAGCGTCTCGGCAAGCGGGGCACCGAGGGCAAGCGCCTGCCCTGCTGTGATGGCAAAGGTCTCGAGCGCCCGCACATCCAGGTCGCGCGCGGCCGCCAGAAGCTCATCCTCGCGCGTCCCCACGCCCACCTGCCACGCCATGCAGGCTCGCTCAAGGCGGAGCGCCAACGTCGATCGGCGATTGGCGCAAAAAACCTCAAGCGCCGCATCGAACGAAAGGCCAGCCGAAAGCCCCAGACGCACCACGTCGATCATCTCAGACACCTCGCCAAGCGACACCTGCGCCGTACCACCCGTGCCGAGCATGCCTTTCAACCGTGCTGCCAGGGCATCGGTCACCGATTGGGCAGCCACAACAACCAGCAGCGCCTCGCGTTTGCAGGCCTGGGCGATCTTGTATGCGTCCGCACGATTGAGCCCCGTCGCGACAAACACGCTGAGCGCGCACAGACACGCCGCGACCCCGACCAGGGCACTCATAGCTCCACCCGCATAATGCGCCGGATAACCACCAGCGCAACGGCGTTGAGAGCAAGTCCCAGCACCACGGCACCGGCACCCGACGGCGTTGCAAGGCCGCGGCGAAAGTCGGCCGAAAGCAGCGCCAGCACCGCGCACATACCCGCCGGCATCGCCGAGACCATGTGTGCCGACATACGAGCCTGCGATGTCTTGACGTCCAAGCGGCGCTTGAGCTCAATACGCTCCCCCACCATGCTCGACGCCTCAGATAACAGGTCGGCAAGTGGAGCACCAGTTCGCTGCGATACCTTGAGCGCCAAGGTGACAAGCGAAAGGCCGGGGGCTTCGATACGGTCGAGTAGGTCATCCAGCGCATCAGTCGCCGAGACGCCGCAGTCGATCGCCGCCGCCACGCGCAAAAACTCGGTATGCACCGGCTCTTGCGCGTGAGCCCCCACGAACCTCATGCCCTGGGCCAGCGAATGGCCCGAGGCAAGCGACATGGAGAGTGCCGTAAAGGCCTCGGGCATGGCTTCTTCCACATCGTGTTGCTCGCGGCGACGGTCGAAAGTGTCGCGAGCGGCGCCTACACCAAACGGCGCAAGCAGCCCCAGGACAAAGCCGATAGGCGACAGCAATACGACAGTCAGGACAATGCCGCAGACGCCACTCGACAGCAGCAAACATGCCAGGCGCGCCTCGTCGTCCTCGATGACAAGACCAAGGCGATGTGCTGGAACCAGCGCCGCCCAGGAGCGGGCGATCTTTTTTAGCAGGTCGTTATCTGCCAGCTCGCGCGGCAGCTTCTCGGCAACCGACTCAAGCGTATGGCTGACCAGCTCCGCCGGCGGCACGCGCGGCGCACGAGGCTCCGCCCCGCACGCCACCGCGGCAGAAAGCCCTGTCAAACCCCCTACGACGAGGGGCACAACGATCTCCACTCGTCCACCTCCTCTTGCGTGAGCGTTCCCGAGCGCAGGCCCTCTGCGATAAACGGAGGCTCGCGATCGAGCGTCCAGGTGCGCGTGGCAGCATCGAACGTCACGTAGCGTTCAAGCTCCACGCCACCTGATGCGCCGCGTCGCACCCCCGAATAGGAGGACACGAAACGCCTGCCGTCCGCATGGCGCTCGGACATCACGATGCCGTCGAGCGCCATGGCGATCTGCTCCTCGATAAGCTCGCTCGGCAGGTCGATGCCATAGCGCGCAAGCAGCGTCAAACGCACCACGGTCTCCTGTTCGGTGCCCGCATGAAGCGTGGTGAGCGACCCATCGTGCCCGGTGTTCATGGCCTGCAGCATGTCGCAACATTCCGCACCGCGCACCTCGCCCACCACAATACGGTCGGGACGCATGCGCAGGGCGTTGGTCACCAGGTCGCGGATTGTCACCGCGCCCTCGCCCTCAATTGAAGCCTCGCGCGCCTCCAGGCGAACCACATGCGGGTGATGCGCAAACTTGAGCTCGGCGGAGTCCTCGATCGTCACGATGCGCTCGCCGGTGGATATCTCGCACGATAGCGCGTTGAGCAGTGTGGTCTTGCCCGACCCCGTGCCACCCGCAACCGCCAAGTCTTGACGCAGCAACACCGCACACGACAGCAGCTGCGCATACCAAAGCGGCAGCGACCCCAGACCCACAAGCTCGTCCAATGAACAGATGCGGTCTGAAAACTTGCGTATGGTGAGGATCGGCCCATCGATCGCCACAGGAGGAATCACCGCGTTGACGCGATAGCCCGTCTTGAGGCGAGCGTTGACGATAGGGCTGCGCTCGTCGATGCGCCTGCCCAGCGGCGAGATGATGCGGTCGATGAGCACGCGGATCTGCTCGTCATCCTCAAATGCATGCTCGATGGGATATAAGACGCCGCCGCGCTCAAAGAAAGCCGAGCGACAACCGTTGACCATGATCTCGGTGACGGTGTCGTCCTCGATGAGCGGCTGCAGCGGGCCCAGA
Source organism: Collinsella sp. (assembly GCA_019419645.1). Taxonomy (GTDB): domain Bacteria; phylum Actinomycetota; class Coriobacteriia; order Coriobacteriales; family Coriobacteriaceae; genus Collinsella. The sequence continues at coordinate 5,877 of DXZN01000022.1, forward strand.
CCCACTACGTCATCTAAAATCTCGTCGATGATGGTCTCGCGCTCGGGCGTCGCCAGGTCGGTCGCCTCTTCCACGTTGAGCGCCGCCTCCACCGCAGGACGCAATTCCGAGCGGGCGCGCGCCGGATCGATGTATGCGCTGATACGTGCCACCTCGGCATAGCCCATGCGGTCCATCACGGCGCGTTTGGTGCGGCGCTTGACGGCACGGTGGCGTCCCGCGTCAACAGGCGCTGTCGCCGCGGCCGCGCCGGCTGCCTTAATCCTTGTTTGCAAACTCATCGCGAATCACCCTCACGCGACCAGGGAAGGCGGATGCGCGGGCGCTCGGTACGCGTCGCGCGGTCGGTGACCATGTCGCTCCAGGGACCGACGGCGCAGCCCAGCTCCACGAGCATCTCGCGCGTGGCTTCGCGCACGCTGGTGGCAAAAGTGCTGGTCTGGCCCACTGCCTCGTCAGCACGGCCGAATGCCATGAGCGCCGTCAAGTCCTGCCCGCCGTCGGCAATGCGGATCTTGGAGCTCAACGCGCAGGTAATCTCAAAGCGCATGGCAACATCCTCGTCGGCGCCGCGCGCGCCAAACCGGTTGAATACGGCGCTCATGCGCGTGCGTGGCACGCCCACACGGCTCGCCAGCTCGATAACGCGTGCCGCGGACGTCGCAGATGACACCGATTGATCGCCCACGACCAGGCAGCGGTCGCTTGCCGCCACCGCGGCCGCCACGGCGTCACCCCAAAAGACCGAGGTGTCGATAAGCACCACGTCGGATTCGCGGCGCAAGACGTCAAGCAGCAGCTCCACCGGACGCGCCATGAGCTCGGCCTGCTCGGGCGCGGCGACCGGACCCCAAAGCGTGACGCCCGGGGCCACGCGCATCGAGGCGGCCACGATGTCCGATTCGGCAAGTGCACCCGCAGCCGATGGCTCGATAAGCGTCGCCATGTCATGCGGGGTATCGGCACCCAACAGGTCGTAGAGGTTTCCAAACATCAGGTCTAAGTCGAGCACGGCAGCACGCAGGCCCAGCAGCGACGCCGCATGCGCCATGGCGGCGACGATCGTCGACTTGCCGCAACCGCCCGAACCCGAGACGGCGCAGACAACCGGGGCTCGATGCGACGGAGCTGCGGCATCCGCCGGCAGCGTGGGGGCAGGCGGCGCTGGCACGGGCGGCAACGTCCCCGTCTCCCCGACAGCGCTCATATGCTGCGCCCAAGCCGGCATGGCAGGCTGCTCGACCTGCGAGGCCGAGCCTGAAGACTTCACGGTCGCATCGACGCGGACATTGTCGCTCCCGGCAAGCCCCTCCACCTCGTCGAGTTCATCGACCAGGCTCACGCCATGCACGTATCCCATATCTACAGCCAGAAGCTCCTCGCCATACGGCACCGGCTCTCCGGCATCATCGTATGCAAGGGGATCCCGGGGGCACCGATCATGCTCGGCTTCCGCTTTTCCACAATCATCAACACGCGGGCCTCTTGTAGCGCGAGGCGCCCCGGGTTCCCTATCAACAAAAGCATCGGGCTCAATCGTCACACACCGGCCGTAATCAACCGTTCCCTCGCCCGCGCGCCCGTTGCCGCATATGCTGCGCGCGGCGATAACCTCGGTCGCCCCCGCGCGAAACAACCCCTCGATATCCGAAGGATCGAGCGTCTCTATCAGTACGACCACGCGGCTCACGCGGCCCTCGGCCGTCAGACGCGCAACGGTCTTTCGCACGTCTTCGGCATCGAACAGGGCTGCCGCGATAATCGCCGCCCCGCGACGCGACGGAAACGCCCGCGCCATGGACACCAGCCCATCCAGGTCGCCCACGCGAAGCACCTGCGCGCCCGCATCGCGACCCTCGACTTCCCGCTGCAGCAATCCGTAATCACCGCACGCGCAGCATGCAAGCCAGATCGCCTTCATCACTCGTCGCCTCCGCTCTTTTTGCCGCGCACCGTGGCGGGAATCGTCAAACTGACCGTCCCCTTGCCCGAGGCCCCCAGCAATTCCCTAACGTCTTCGGGGTCGGCCGCCAGCGTCACCCATTCGATCTTGCCTTCGCGCGTGGCACCGGCCACTTCGCTGGTATCGATCACGCGCGCGCCGCACAGCCGATCGGTCACGCCGTCCTTTTGCACGTACACGTCCACGTAGCTGCCCACACCCGTGGCGCCCCCGACCGAATGCTCGGCATCAACCGCCACCGAAACGGCGACCTTGCCTTTGGGCACCTCGAGCGTGTGGCTTTCGGCCTTGGTGTAGACATCGCAAATCACGGCATTTTTAGGGATGCGCGAGGTCGTTACGTCGCCGCGCACCTGGCGCAGCTCGGTCGCCGCATCGCGCGGCAGCAGGCTCGCCAGCCATTCCTGGGTTATGACATTGGTCTCGTCGAGGGTCTCGCCCGCATCGATATCGCGCGCCGCGACGCACACCTCGACGCGATCGCCGCCGTACTTGGCCAGCGTCTCGGCCTGGGCCTGCTCAGCCTGCGAGCGAATCGATGACGCGTAGGCCATGCAGAGCAGCGCGGCGAGCACACCCGCGATCAGACTGATGGCGATGCGCTTGCTCTTGTTCACGGCCGCTCCTCTCAAGGTAGCACCGGGCGGATGCCCGTACCACCATTGTCCGAGCGGGCAAGCAGCAAAACGACGCGATCGCAATCTTGGTTTTAAGTGTCAAACCAATTGCCGACCAAAAGCTGACCGACCCGTCAAGCTCGTGGCAAGGTTTTGGTCAGCACGTCGGCAAAACGCACATTTAAGGATGCATCGACAATAAAAAACCGTCTCCCGTACCGTTGGGAGACGGCTGTCATAGCTACATTCAATTACAGATGGACATCGGGGTCGAGCATCTGAGCACTCACGCGCATGGATGACGCCAAGTTTTGGAACGTCTCCAAACGCAGGCTGTCGATCCGCCCGGCACCCTCGGCCTCGCGAACGGCACAACCCGGCTCATGGGTGTGTGTGCAATCGCCAAACCGGCACGCGCGCGACGCCTCGACGATCTCGGGAAAGGCACGCGCCAGACCCCGCTCATGTCCCACGAGCGGCAGGCTGCGCAGACCCGGGGCATCGGCAATCACGCCGGCGTTGCCCGGTAGCGCCACCATCACACGCGCGACCGTGGTGTGGCGACCTTGGTCATCACGCTCGCGCACGCCGCCAGTGGCCAGCGCATCGTGGCCCAGCAGCGCGTTGAGCAGCGTCGACTTGCCGGCGCCCGACTCGCCCAAGATCATGGCACAGCTCCCAGCCGGCACGCAGGCGCGCACCTCGTCCAGGCCAAGGCCCTCGGCAGAAGACGTCACGATCACGCGCACGTCCGGACCCACCAGACGGCGCACACGGTCCAGATCGCGCTCGAGCTCATCAGCGTTGCAGCGGTCGGCCTTGGTGAGTACCACCACCGGCTCGGCATCGCAGTCGAGTGCCAGCACCAGCGAGCGCGCCACGCGGTCGAGCAACACCTCGCCGGCGCCGAGCGCCTGCACGATCAGAACGCTATCCACGTTGGAGCAAAGCACCTGACGCTCGCCGCGAGCGCGTCCACGCCAACGCTCAAAGCTCGTGCGGCGTGGCAGCACACACTCGATCACGCCCATGTCATGTCCGGGTGCACGGCGCACCGCCACGCGGTCGCCCACGGCGGGCAGCAAAACCTCATCCTCGCCACGCGACTTGGCAAACCCCACGGCATGCTCGGCACGAAAGGTATCGTCGGCAGTCGCCACCAGCGGAAACCCGCGATCCAGGCGCACCACGGCACCAAGTTGCATCTGCTCGGGCTCCTCGGCCTGGGCACAAAAATCATCGAAGGCAGCCTGCTGAGCCTCATCGATCGACAGGTCGTCGAACGCCGGAACATCCTGCAGCGCGTCGAGTCCCGGCACGCTTGCCAGCAGCTCCTCGGCAGACGCGGGGGCTTCGGTCGCAAGCTTCCGACGACGATCGCGCTTAGCCCGCGCCCCCGTCGTCTTTTTCTTCGCCTTCGCCTTAGCCTTGCCCACAAGCGCCTCCCAGCACCATAAATCACAACTGAGCAGGTATTTTCCCACAAAAAGAGCCGGTCGAGCAAACGCTCGACCGGCTCACACACTTTCCCTCAGCCCTTTTCATCCGCACGGGAGAAAAGCCAGCAAGGATACCGCAGGGCCCGCCCGCCGGGAGGGGTTTCCTAAGGGCACATCCCGCAGCGCGAAGCGCGAGGACGTGCCCTTAGGAAACCCCGCAGGCGGTCGGGCCGGTGGGAAGGATGGCCTTTCGACCTACTCCTTCTCGACCGCGCGCATGATCGCCTTGTAGATCTCCATCAGCGGGATGATCAGGAAGGCCAGCCCCAGCGCGGCAAGAACACCCTTGAGCTCAAGCGTCACAGGTCCAAAGAACATCTCGGCAAGCGTCGGCTGTACGGTTACGATCACCGTCAGCACCAGCGCCAGCGCAGCAGATGCCCACAGCCACTTGTTCTGCTTCTTCATGCTAAACAGCGACGCACGACGGCTGCGCATATTGAAGCAGTGGAAAATCTCGACCATGTTGAGCGTGATGAACGCCATCATCACGCCTTCCTCGTCGGCATTGCCGGCGATCATATCGGCGATGTGGATGTAGCCCATGTCAAAGTACACGCCCACAAAGAAGCTCGCCAGCACCAGCACGGTGATGATCAGGCCCTGGACCACGCAGTCCAGACCCATGTTGCCGGCAAAGACGCCGTCCTTGGCGTTGCGCGGCTTGCGTTTCATGATATCGCCCTCGGCATCTTCCATGCCCAACGCGAGCGCGGGAAAGCAGTCGGTGACCAGGTTCACCCACAGCAGCTGCACCGGCTGGAAGATAGTAAAGCCGATGAGCGTGGCGATAAACACCGAGAACACCTCGGCAAGGTTGGCCGAAAGCAGGAACTGGATGACCTTGCGGATGTTGTCATAGATGCGACGACCCTCTTCGCAGGCACCGATGATGGTGGCGAAGTTGTCGTCGGCGAGCACCATGTCGGCAACGTTCTTGGTGACGTCGGTGCCGGTGATGCCCATACCCACGCCGATGTCGGCGCGTTTGATTGACGGGGCGTCGTTGACGCCGTCGCCCGTCATGGCCACGATCTGGTCGCGCGACTTCCAAGCCTCGACGATGCGGGTCTTGTGCTCGGGCTGGACGCGGGCGTACACGCCGTAGTCCTCGATATGCGCGTCGAGCTCCTCGTCGCTCATGCGATCGAGGTCGGCACCGGTGATGGCATGGCTACGATCGGTGACGATTCCCAGCTGCTTGGCGATGGCCACGGCGGTGTCAATGTGGTCGCCCGTGATCATGACGGTGCGAATACCGGCGTCGTGGGCCTCGCGGATAGCGTCGGCCACCTCGGGGCGGACAGGGTCAATCATGCCGGACAGGCCGCAGAAGACCAGGTCGTGCTCGAGCGCAGCGGGGCTGCAATCGCTCGGGACCTCGGTGTAGGTGCGGCTTGCCAGCGCCAGCACGCGCAGGGCCTCGTCGGCCATGGCCTTGTTGGCGGCCACGAGCTCGGCACGGCGCTCCTCGGTCAGAGGGACGACCTTATCGCCCTCGTAGATGTGGGTGCACAGGCCGATCACCACGTCAGGCGCGCCCTTGGTGTACTGCTCGTACTCGCCGTCCAGGGTCTCGACGATCACGGACATCATCTTGCGGCCCGAGTCGAACGGGGCCTCGCCCACGCGCGGGTGCTCGGCAGTCAGGCCAGTGAGGCCCGCCTTGCCGGCGTCGTTGACAAGCGCGCACTCGGTCGGCTCGCCCACGGCCTCGCCCAGCTCCTCGTCCCACTGGGCATCGGAGCACAGTGCCATGCCGGCCAGGAACTTCTCCTTGGGCGCAGCGAGCTCGTGCTTGACGACGGTCATCTTGTTTTGAGTAAGGGTACCGGTCTTGTCGGAGCAGATGGTCTGTGTGCAGCCAAGGGTCTCGACAGCAGAGAGCTTACGGATAATCGCCTGGCGCTTGGCCATCTTGGTCACGCCGAGCGAAAGGACGATGGTCACGACGGCGACCAGGCCCTCGGGGATGGCGGCGACGGCGAGCGAGACGGCAACCATAAAGGTGTCGAGCAGGGCAGTCGGGTCGGTGAGAACGTTGCCCACGCCGTGGCGCAGGATGTCGACGCCAAAGATCACGACGCAGATGACGATCACCATGATGGTAAGGATGCGGCTGAGCTCGGCAAGCTTCACCTGCAGCGGCGTGAGCTCTTCCTTGGCCTCGGCCAGGGCGCCAGCGATCTTGCCCATCTCGGTGTTCATGCCGGTGCCGACCACGACGGCGCGGCCACGGCCGTACACCACGGTGGACCCCATGTAGCACATGTTCTTGCGGTCGCCGAGCGGCACGTCATCGGTGCCCGCGACAAGCTCGATCACGTTGGCGTGCTTCTCTACGGGCACGGACTCGCCGGTCAGTGCGGCCTCTTCGATCTTCATCGTGGCGCTCTCGAGCACGCGGCAGTCTGCCGGGACGGAGTCGCCCGCCTCGAGCATGATCACGTCACCGGGCACGAGCTCGGCGCTCGGCAGATGCACGAGCTTGCCGTCGCGCAGTACCTTGGACTGCGCCGCGCTCATCTCCTGCAGGGCCTCGAGGGCCTCCTCGCTCTTGGCTTCCTGGACCACGCCCAGCACCGAGTTGACGATAACGACGAACATGATGATGACGACATCGGCAAAGTCGGGCTCGCCTTTAACCATGCCCGTGAGTGCGCTGATGACGGCGGCAACAATCAGCATGATGACCATGGGATCGGCCATTTGCTCAAAGAAACGCTTCCACAACGGCGTCTTCTCGGCTTCCTCGAGCTTGTTAGGGCCTGTCTTGGCGAGGCGCGACGACGCCTCGCCGGTGCTCAGGCCGAGGTTCCCATCGACACCCTGGTCGCTGAGTACCTCCGCCGCGGCGGACAGGTATTCCTTTTGCATATAGAGTCCCCTCCTGGGATTCGGGCCACTCAGCAGATTGATGCCCGATCATAATTCCCAGGAGAAGGGCAAGGGCTCATCAAGGCTGCCGTGCTGAGCGGCAGTTGATAGTGGAGCTATGGTACCCCAAAGCGGCGCGTCTAGCCAAAACATTCCATCTGGAAACACGGTACAGACGTAACGGTGCAGACAGTGTGATGCTCAAGATTGATAAAACGTTTTTTCTTCGGCGCATCATCGAACTAAAATATCGCCCAGATAGCAGCGGTTAGAACGGTTGGTAAAGTTTTTGCATATACCGTTTTTCCCGCAAAAAATGAACTTCCATTTCGGCATACGGTCGATTTTTTGGGGTATTCGGTCGGCATTTCGTTATAATCATCTCGGTTTTATTTCTTATGGTTTATCTATCAGCGCAAGACGATGTCAGATGGAGGTCTGAATGTACAAGCGCACTAAGATTGTATGCACCATGGGTCCCGCCTGCGATAGCGACGAGACCATCCGCGAGATGATCAAGGCGGGCATGAACGTCGCCCGTTTTAACTTCTCGCACGGCTCCTACGACGAGCACCACGGTCGCATCGAGCGCGTCCGCCGTATTTCCAAGGAGCTCGGTCTGCCTGTCGGCATCCTGCTCGACACCAAGGGCCCCGAGGTCCGCACCGGCCTTCTGGTCGACGGCAAGAAGGTTGCCGTCAAGACCGGCGATAAGATCGTCGTCACCGCTCAGCCCACGTCCGAGGATTTCCACGGCACCGCTGAGCACATCTCCCTCGACTACCTGGCTCTGCCTTCCGAGGTCGAGAAGGGCTCCCTCATCCTGATCGATGACGGCCTGGTTGCCCTCGAGGTCGAGTCCGTCAGCGGCCAGGACATGACCTGCGTCGTTAAGAACGACGGCCTGATCGGCGAGCGCAAGGGCGTCAACATGCCCAACGTCAACATCTCGCTGCCCGCCATCACCGAGCGCGATCGTCAGGACATCCTCTTTGGCCTGACCGAGAACATCGACTACATCGCCGCTTCCTTCATCCGTGACGGCGAGTCCGTCCGCGGCATCCGCAAGCTTTGCCGCGAGAACGGTGGCGAGCACGTGACGATCTTCCCGAAGATCGAGTGCGCCCTGGGCGTCGAGAACTTCGACGAGATCCTCGAGGCTTCCGACGGCATCATGGTCGCCCGTGGCGACCTGGGTATCGAGATCAAGCCCGAGCTCGTTCCGCACATCCAGAAGGAGATCATCGCCAAGTGCAACGCGGCCTACAAGCCCGTTATCACCGCTACGCAGATGCTCGACTCCATGCAGCAGAACCCGCGCCCGACGCGCGCCGAGGTTGCCGACGTTGCTAACGCCATCTACGACGGCACCGACGCCGTTATGCTCTCTGGCGAGTCCGCTGCCGGTAAGTACCCGGTCGAGGCCGTTAAGATGCAGGCCAGCATTGCTCTCGAGACCGAGAAGTACCTCCCGGCCCACGCTCCGCTCGAGGTTCCGGCCGACGCTCACGGCACCCGCGTCGTCAACAACGTTGTGGGTATGTCCGCTGTGAACATGGCCACCACCGTTGGCGCCAAGTGCATCACCGTGCCGACGACCACCGGTCGTACCGCACGCCTGATCTCGCACTTCCGTCCCAACATGCCGATCTGCGCGTTCTCCCGCCACGAGTGGGCCGTCCAGCAGATGATCATGTACTGGGGCGTTATCCCGCACCAGGCCGAGATTACCCAGGGCACCGTCAACGGCACGATCGTCAAGGCGATCGAGACCGCTAAGGAGCTCGGCTACGTCGAGGCCGGCGATCTGACCGTCGCTACCGCCGGCGATCCCCGCATGAGTGTTCAGCTCGAGAACAAGGTCTCCTCGACCAACGTCGCTTACGTCGCTCAGGTGCGCTAAATCGCACTTGCAAGCACGCTTGCATTGCAAAAGGGCCCGGAAGGCTTTGCCTTCCGGGCCCTTTTTAGACCTTCTTCGTATGCCGCATCATCGATTTGTGTTCAGTCGCAAGCCTCTCCGATGCCGAGCGCACCACCGAAGACGCCCTGCGACGGGAGCCGTTGGTCAATTGGAATGAACTGTTCACCGTTAAGCCGGCCGGCTAGCAGCTAGCGATCAGGGGGACTGCGGGAACGTCAGAAGCAGCAACGCGAGCCGCAAATCCCGCCTCGGTCAGCTCGATGACCTCGGTAAACGTTGCATCGAAAAACTCCTCGGTTAGCAGGCGATACGGCGGATGATCGGGCTCGCCGGGGTTTTCGCGTACAATCTCGTGCATGACGCCGATAGTCTTGAGCACATATTCTTTATGGATGGGATACTGCCCAAAACGCGTCGCAGCGGTATAGAGGCGATCGGTCGCACGCGGAATGGAAACGATGCCCAGCGTCTTGCCAAACCAGTCAAAATCGCCCTGCTTTTTAATGCGGAATTCCTCGCACGGCTTGCCGCCGTGCGCCTCCAGGTATTGATTCACGCGCGTATTCCACACGGTATCGGCCACGAGGTGAGACCAAACGCCCAGCGTCAGATCGAGCAGCGACTGCGCCACGTCATCGGGCGCGAGTGAAAGCTCGCTAGCACCGGGACCGGCAACCGGCTCGGCGTCCTTGTAGCGTTGGGGATAATGCACCCGATTGAGTCGCTCGCGCTCCTCGGCGATCGAGGTCGCGGCAGCCGGGGTACCAACAGACGCCCCTTTGAGCAGCGGCGCCACATAGGTATCCCAGAACTCGTGCTCGCGCGGCTTAGGGATAGGCTCGGGGTTTGCAAAGTGCGTAATGCGATACGGAATGGGATCAGCGATGCCAGGGACCATATAGCCCACGAAGATATCCGGAACCACGCAGCCAAACAAAAAGGCATTGCGGTCGCGCACGCTATTGGCAAGCGCACCGGTGCGCTCCAGCAAACGCTCCGTCTGAGCGATATGAATGTTCCAGCTTGGCATAGCCACCCCCATAAAAACCTGGATAACTATACCATCACGGCAAAGCCGCGCGGGCGGCTACGCACGCTCTACGCAGCAACTATTCCGCAGCGCCGCTCTCGGTTCCATACGACGACACCGGCGCCTCGACCACATGGTGATATCGATCGATATAGATGGCGCGGGCACCCAGGCGCCGCACCAAATCCTGATGGTGTGTGCTCATCAAGACCGTCTTGCCGGCAGCAACATAGGCCAGTAGAAAGTTGACCACGATGTCGCACGAGTCCTCGTCAAGTCCGTTGGTGGGCTCGTCGAGCACCAGGATATCCGGGTTCATCGACACCACCGCAGCCAGCGCAACGCGCTTCTTTTGCCCGCCCGAGAGCTGATAGGGAGAGACGTCGGCAAGGTCGGCAACCTGGAACAGCCCCATGGCATCGCGGACGCGGCGCTCGAGCTCGTCTGCCGGCAGCCCCATTTGAGCCGGGCCAAACGCGACTTCCTCGCCGACCGTGGCACAAAAGAGCTGCGCATCGGCGTTTTGGAACACAAAGCCCACGCGCTGATGGAACCGCTGGGCCGTCGCGGAATCCTTGAGATATGCCGCATCGACCGCATGCCCGTCGAACAGGTACGCACCCGCGTCCGCAAGCTCAAGGCCGTTGATAAGGCGCATGATCGTCGTCTTGCCGCAGCCGTTGGGACCGAGCAGAGCAACGAGCTCCCCACGGTTCACCTGCAATGAAACGCCGTCGACCACCGTATGACCCGCATAGGAAAACACCACGTCGCGAAACTCGATGAGCGGCGTGGTCTCAGCGCCGGCAGCACCGCTCGCACCCATCGCGTTATTCGTATCGTTTGCCAAAACGTCGCCCTTCCCTACTCACATCGACGGTTCGACCGACCGCGTTACAGCACCGCGCACAACACGGCGAGCAACGCCACAACGGCCGCGTAAACGGCATCGCGCCAGCCAAAGCCGCTCCGTGCAGGCGCCGGATACACGCCGGCGAAGCCGCGGCAAAGCATGGCCTCGTCCATCGCGCGGCTGCATTCCATCGCCTTGATAAACGTCATGCCCATGATACCCGCCAGCGAGTCGGTGCGCGAAAAACCCGCAGGCGCGGAACCGACGCTGCGCAGCATGACCGATTCACACAGATTGTGCGCCGTGCGACCCAGCACCTCGATATGCTTGAGCGCCATATCAAACGTAAAGATAACCTCATCGGGCAGGTGCAGCATTTTGAGCGCCGCCGACATGCGGCTCCAGGTGAGCGTCCACGAAACACCCAGCACCAACGACACATTAATGAAGGTCTTGAGCGCGATCTTGAGCATGGCACCCGTGGCAGACGCGCCCAGCAGCAGGGCAGGCAGTGCCAGAACCACCGCGAGCCCCGCAGCGCCAAGCGCCGGCACAAAGGTCGCCCGCAGCCCGCGTACGGGGCGCACGGCAACGAGCACCAGCGCGACAGCCGCCATCAACATGAGGTACAGCGGGCTCTGCGTCAGGCACACGCACAGAACGCAAACGAACATCCCCACCAAGCGCACCGGCGCCGAAACGCAAGAAAGGGCGCGGTCGATTATCGACCCGCCCTCGTGCGCGCCTCCACCCAGGCGAACCCGCTCAAGCAGGCTCGCCAGGTGCAGGACATTCTTTTGCATCACACGATGCCGAGCCCCCGCGGGCTCGTAACGCTGCTCGGTCGCAAGCCAGCTAGGCAGCTCGGCTATTGCCATGAGCACCGCTTTCCTTGACCGTCAGCGAGATCAGACGGAATGCGATGGTGAGCACCGCCACGCCAATCACGCCGGACAGGATATACATGGCAGCCTGACCGGCAAACCCAAGGCCCTGTTCCTCGGAATAGGCCTGCAGGTAATCGCCCGTGGGCAGGGCATCGGCAAAGGTCGGGGTATCGAGGCCGACCGAAGCCTGCAGGCTGTCGTCGCCAGCTTCTTGAACGGCGGTCGCGGCGCCCTCGGCGTCCCACTCGCCCCAGGCGTCACCCGTGGCCAGCAGCCCCAGCGGCGTGGCCACGACAAGCACGGCGACCAGAATGAGCGTGGGGACCAGCGAAGTCTTCTTGGCTGCAGTGCCCTCGGCAGCAAGCTGGCCATCGACGGCCTCGGGGCCGACGATAATGCCCGGCGCCGTCTTCTTAATGAAGCCGTAAATCGCAGCCGTCGCCACGCCCTCGACGACACCGGCGACCAGCATATGCGGGATCAACATGGCCGGAATAGCCACGGACAGCGGGAAGGGGCAATACAGCGGCGCGCCCGAAGCGTTGGTAAAGAGCATCGGCTGAATACCAAACTCGATTGCTGCGCACAGGGCCGCCAGGCACAGGCCGACCCAGCCGCTTACGATGGCCGAAACCGAGGTGCCCCAGCTTTTGTCGTACAGACGGCTGTTGAGCGCACGGAACACGATAGCAGCGGTAAACGGCAGTACAAAGGCCATGTTAAAGCAGTTGGCTCCAAAGGACAGAACGCCGCCGTCGCCAAACAGCAGCGCCTGCAGCGCCAGCGCGACCGAGACAGCGATAGCCGCGGCCTCAGGGCCCAGCAGCAACGCGATGAGTGCGCCGCCGACGGCGTGGCCTGTGGTGCCGCCGGGCAACGGCACGTTGAACATCATGAGCAAGAAGGAGAATGCGGCGCAGATGCCCAGGAACGCCATATGCTCGCGATCGAGTGTGGCGCGCACCTTTTTGATGCAGTGGACCCAAACAGGCACCATCGCCACCGCCATGACGGCATCGGTTTGCGGAGACAGGTAGTTGTCTGGAATGTGCATATACGCCTCCCGGTTGCCGGCGCACGGAATCGCAACGCCGCTTGAATCATCTTGTCAGTGTTACGTAATGTCAGATTCGTAACACGCCGCGGGCTATCATAGCAAAACGGCGCGCTGCCGACAAAGCAGCACGCCGTTGTGTAATGCGCGTGTCATATATGCAGGCTCAGCGGTGTCTCATACCGAGCATAGCGGTCACGTAGGACTCGGCGGCAGCCACCGCTGACCTATACCCAGCGCAAATCCTAGCCGCGGACCTCGCCGTTTACGCCCTTGCACACCTTGGTGACGATCTTCTGGTGCGCCTTCTCGACCTCTTCGCTGGTGAGCGTGTGGTCGTCGGAGCGATACGTAAGCGCGAAGGCCATGGACTTTTTTCCCACGCCCACGCGGACCGGATCGCGGTAGACGTCGAACAGGCGCACGCCCTCGAGCAGCTTACCGCCGGCACTGGTAATGCGGCGCTCAAGGTCCTCGCAGGTCACAGCGTTGTCGACCACAATTGCCAGGTCGTGCTCAACGGCAGGGTACTGCGAGAACTCGCGGTAGTTCTCCTGATTGCGGGCGCCCTTGATCAGCTTGTCCAGATCGAGCTCAAAGGCAACGACGACCTCATCGATGCCCATCGCCTCGCGCGCCTCGGGGTGGATCTCGCCGACCCAGCCCAGCACGGTGCCGCCGGACAGAACCTCGGCCGCACGACCCGGCTGCAAGAAAGCGTAGCCCTCGCCCTCGACGGGACGGAAGCGAACCTTCTCGATGCGCAGCTGGGCGAGCAGCTCCTCGACAATGCCCTTGCCAAAGAAGAAGCGCAGCTTGCGGTACTTCATGGTCCAAGACTGCTCGCTCCACTGGCCCGAGAGCACGCCCGCCACGGACTTAGTCTCCTTGGGCAGGCTGGCGTTCTCGCGGCCATGGAACAGGCTGCCGACCTCGTACAGGTGCACGTTGGGCGTGCCGTGGGCCTCGTTATAGGCAACGGACTGCAGCAGGCCCGGCAGCAGCGAACGACGCATCTCGGTCTGCTCGGCTACCAGCGGGTTCATGAGCACCACGGGACAGCCGCGGCCTTCGGTGGACATACCGATCTTCTCCAGGTCGCCCGGGGCGGCAAAGCCAAAGGTCGTGGTCTCGTTGAGACCGCAGGCGCGCAGGATCTCGCCGACCTTACGAGTGAGCTTCTGCTCGCGGGTCAGGCCGCCGATGTGGTTCTTGGCAGCCGGGATGGTCGCCGTCACACGGCCCATGCCCCATAGGCGCAGGACCTCCTCGATCAGATCGATCTCGCGCGGCAGGTCGGGACGGAAGCTCGGCGGGGTAACCATAAAGTCCTCGCCGTCGCGCTCGACGGTGCAGCCCAGGCGAGTGAGCGAACGCTCGATAAACTCGGGCTCGATGTCGGCACCGCAAATGGCGTGCACGCGGGCCAGGCGCAGCTTGATGCTGTCGATGGTCTTGGGCGCGGGGAACACGTCGACGTAGCCGGGAGCGACCTCGCCGCCGGCGATCTCCTCGATCAGCGCGCAGGTAACGTTGGCGACATCCACGCAGCCGGTCTCATCGACCTGGCGCTCAAAACGGATGGAGGCATCGGAGATCAGCGACAGATCGCGGCTGGTGTGCGAGGTGCGACCGGCGTTGAAGCAAGCACTCTCGACCATCACGTCGACGGTGTCGTCCTCGATCTCGGAATCCATGCCGCCCATAACGCCGGCCAGCGCCACGGGACGCTCGCCGTCGGTGATGAGGCCCATGCCGGCGTCGAGCGTGCGCTCCTCGCCGTCGAGGGTCGTGAACTTCTCGTCCTGTTGGGCGGCGCGAACCACCACGCGGCGATGGCCATCGCGTTCGGCAAAGGTGTCCAGGTCAAAGGCATGCAGCGGCTGACCGGTGAGCATCATCACATAGTTGGTGATGTCGACGATGTTGTTGTGCGGACGCACGCCCAGGGCGTTGAGGCGCTTGACCATCCAGTCGGGCGAGGGACCGACCTTCACGTTGCGCACGATGCGGGCGACATAGCGGTCGCACAGGCCCTCGTCGGCAATCTCGACCGAAAGCTCGTCGTCGGTCGCGCGGCCGGTCTCGGCCTTGATGGCGGGCAGCTCAACGTGGAAATCGCGGTCGAAAATGGCGCCGGTCTCGCGGGCCATGCCGATCATGGACAGGCAATCGGGACGGTTGGGCGTGATCTCGCAGTCGAGCACGGCGTCGCTCGAGCCCACGTACTCGGCAAACGGCATGCCGCAGGGCGTATCCTCGGGCAGGATCATGATGCCGGAGTGGTCACCGCCCAGGCCGAGCTCGCGCGCAGAGCAGTTCATGCCCATGGACACAACGCCGCGAAGCTTGCTCTTCTTGATCTTAACGTCGCCGGGAAGCACAGCGCCAATCATGGCCGTGACGATATGGTCGCCGGCCTCAAAGTTCTGCGCGCCGCAGACGATCTGCAGCGGGGTGGGGTTGCCGTCGGCGTCGAGGTTCTTGTCGCCCACGTCGACCGAGCACACATACATGTGGTCGCTATCGGGGTGCGGGGTCTTGGTGAGCACCTTGGCGGTCACCACGTGGTCGAAGGACTCGCCCACGGCGTCGATCGCCTCGACCTCGGTGCCGGTACGGATATATTCGTCCGAAAGGGTCTTGGGATCCTCCGGAATATCGATCATGGTCTTGAGCCAGTCGTAAGAAACACGCATATAACTGGTCTCCTTTCATAAATGCGGCTTTGAGCCGGAAACTGCAACTAAGAAGAAAGCGTTCTAGAACTGGTTCAAGAACCTCATGTCACCAGTCATCAACGTGCGCAGGTCGGGCAGGTCGTAGCGCAGGGCCGCGACGCGCTCAGCGCCAATGCCAAAGGCGAAGCCGGTGTACTTCTCGGGGTCGATGCCGCAGTTGATCAGGACGTTGGGGTCGACCATGCCGCAGCCCAGGATCTCGATCCAGCCGCTGTGCTTGCAGAAGTTGCAGCCCTTGCCGCCGCAGACGTGGCAGCTCACGTCCACCTCGCAGGAAGGCTCGGTGAAGGGGAAGAAGTGCGGGCGGTAACGCGTCTTGCGGTCCTCGCCAAACATGCACTTAACAAAGTAGTCGAGCGTGCCCTTAAGATCGCCAAAGGTGATGCCCTCGTCGACGACCAGGCCCTCGATCTGGTTGAACTGCGGCAGGTGGCAGGCATCGGCCGTGTCGGGACGGTAGACGGTGCCCGGGCAGATCATGTAGATGGGCGGCTTTTGCGACTCCATGGTGTGGATCTGCACGCCCGAGGTCTGGGTGCGCAGCAGCACGTCGGACTCGCCGTGGGCGTGAGCCTCGGGGTGCGCGACGCTGCCGGGGTTGTTGTCGACCACGTAGAAGGTATCGCGGGCCGAGCGGCTCGGGTGATCCATGGGGGCGTTGAGCGCGGTGAAGTTGTAGTAGGAGGTGTCGACCATGGGACCAGACTCGACGGTATAGCCAATACCGCAGAAGATGTCCTCGGCCTCCTCGATAATCTGCTTGATCAGGTGCTGGTGACCGATCTGCGGACGGATGCCCGGCAGCGTGATGTCGACGGCATCGTGCTCGAGTGCGTGTTTAAGGGCGGCGGCCTTCATCTCGGTGGTGCGCTCGTCGAGCATGCCCTCGATCAGCTGACGCATCTCGTTGGCGCGCTTGCCCATGACGGGGCGATCCTCGGGAGCGAGCTTGCCCATCATGCGCATCAGGCCGGTGATGCGGCCCTTGCGGCCGAGCAGCGCGACGCGCGCGGCCTCGAGCTTCTCGGCGTCGTCGGCGCCTGCGACGAGCTCCTTGGCCTCTTCCTCGAGTTTGACCAGATCATCAATCAGACTCATGTCTTCCCTTTCGTCTCTCGCGCTCCCCGCTTGCCGAGGCGACTACCGCCGCCTGACGTTGCGAAAACGCGGCCCGGTTCGGTAACAAAAAACCGCCCTCGGGCATGTGCATTGCCCAAGGACGGTTGAATTCCGCGGTACCACCTTGTTTGACGCGGCGGATGTCTGGCCCGCCGTGCCCACTCTGCGCCCCTTATCGCGAGGCTCACGGCTTCCCTACTGGGGCTTCGCCGCCGCTGGCCGCGTGCCCGTTGAGGTCGCTGCTCGGGAGTGAACGCTTGGCCCTTGTCACCGCAGGAAGGCTTGCAGCCCATGACCTTCCCTCTCTTGCCGGCGACGCGGCGGGCAAAACCCTCTCCGTCAACGCATTGGGCTACAGGATACCACATTGTGTGGGCGTATCGCCGCGTTCCGTTTTGTTCGTGCTGGGTACAAGGCAGGTAGCTGTGCAAACTGGCCGCGCGCCCACCCGAAGCGCCCGGCTCACGAGATCAAGGATATGGTATGGGAAAGAAACTCGATAAGAAGGCCGAGCCCGCAGCGGGCAAGACATCCAAAGGCATGAAGGTCGATAAGGCCGTCAAAAAATTCCGCAAGCTCGAGGGCAAACTGTGGACCCGCGAGTACCTGCTCAAGATTGCCGAGTTCGATGGCGCGACCATTGCCCCCGCCAACGGCGCCGCGGCCCGCGCCGATGCCATGGGCACCCTTGCCGGCGAGCATCACAAGCTGCTGACCAGCGAAAAGTCTGTCGAACTTGTGCGCTCGCTGGCACGCGAGACCGTCTCCGGAGGCAAGATCGACGACCCGCAGCTGCTCGACGAGATCCGTGTGCTCGGCCGCGACCAGCGCGAGGCAAGCGCCATTCCCACCGAGGAGGCCGAGGCCTGGACCAGGCTCACCTGCGAGGCCGACGCCGTGTGGCACAAGGCCAAGACGGCCAATGACTGGGCGAGCTTTGAGCCCTATGTGGATAGAATCGTCGGCCAGCTTAAGCATCAGGCCGAGCTCATGGACCCCAAGCGCGACCCATACGATGTTTGGCTCGACCAGTACGAGCGTGGCCTTTCCGCCAAGAGCTTCGACGCGTTTTGCGATGAGGTCAAGGCCACGGTCGTTCCGCTCGTGCACGCCATCGGCGAGCGCGGCCAGCAGCCAGCTGCCGACTTTTTGCACGCCCGCGTGCCCGAGGCTGCCCAGCGCGCCATGAGCTTCGACCTTATGAAGCTCGTCGGCCTGGACCTGAACGACACCACGCTTGCCTTTACTGAGCACCCGTTTAGCGAGGGCTTTGCCGTGGGTGATGCGCGCATCGCGACGCACATCTACGAAGACGACTGCATCTCCAACGTCTACAGCATCATCCACGAGGCGGGACATGCCATGTACGAGCTGGGCGTCAATCCGGCTTATGCGCGCACGTGCCTGGAGGGCGGCACTTCCATGGGCATCCACGAGAGCCAGAGCCGCTTCTTTGAGAACACCGTGGGCCGCAGCCGCGCCTTTATGGGACCGCTGCTGCAGGTACTGCGCCGTCACGCGCCCGAGGTCTACGGCGACGTGGACGAGGACACGCTCTACTGCGCCGTGAACATTGCGCAGCCGTCGCTGATCCGCACCGAAGCCGACGAGCTCACCTACCCGCTGCATATTATGGTGCGCTACCAGATTGAGCGCATGCTGTTTGCCGGCGAGGCCACGGCCAAGGACATCCCCGCGCTTTGGAACCGCTTTATGGACGAGTACCTGGGCATTCCCGTTCCCGACGACACGCGCGGTTGTCTGCAGGACACGCACTGGAGCGGCGGCTCGTTTGGCTACTTCCCCACCTATGCGCTGGGCAGCGCCTACGACGCCATGTTTGTGCCGGCCATGTGCCGCGACGGCGTCGACCTTACCGGTGCCTGCGCGAGTGGCGATCTGTCACCCGTTCGCGCGTGGCTGGGCGAGCACATTTGGCAGTGGGGTCGCGCCAAAGACGCGCCGGAGCTCATCAAGGGCGCCTGCGGCATGGCCTTTGACGCCCGCTACTACTGCAGCTACCTGCAGGACAAGTTCACCACGCTGTACGAGTTGTAAGGATTGACCAGCACGCCATCGCCAACGCCAACCATGTTGACGCCAATGTCTTGGCAACGTCAGCGAAAACGACCCTAAGCGAGCAAGGCGACGTGAAATGAAAGGGCGCTGACCTTCTGGTCGCGCCCTTGAAATTGAACGTCAGATTGCCGCTTAGGGGCGTTTGCAGCGTCGAGCAGTTACGCGGTTTGGTAAAACCGCGTAACTACAGAGCCTCGAGTGCGTTGGCGATGCGCTTCATGGCGGCATCGGCGGATGCTTGGTCGGGCGCCTCGGCCAGCACGCGGATCACTGACTCGGTTCCGCTCTTGCGTACGAGCACGCGGCCCTCGCCTGCCAGCGCAGCCTCGGCCTCGGCGATGGCGTTCTGCACGCCCATGTTCTCGAGCGCGGCATCTTTGTCGGCCACGCGCACGGCCACCTGCGCCTGCGGCAGCAGCTTGCACGGAGCCGTGAGCTGCGAGAGCGTCTCGCGCTCGGCGCGGATCACTTCCATCACGCGCAGCGAGGTCATAATGCCGTCGCCCGTGCGCTCGATATCGCCAAAGATCGTATGGCCCGTCTGCTCGCCGCCCAGGCTGTAACCGCCCTCGCGCATCTTGGCATACACGTGACGGTCGCCCACACCGCTGGTCACGACACTTAGGCCGGCAAGCTCCAACGACTTGATCAGGCCAAAGTTGCTGGCAATCGTCGGAACCACGGTACCGCCCGAAAGGCGACCGTGCTTGTTCAGGTACACGCCGCACACGTACAGGATCTGGTCGCCATCGACCACGCGGCCGCGCTCGTCCACGGCCAGGCAGCGGTCGGCATCGCCGTCGTAGGCAAAGCCCACGTCCAGGCCCTGCTCCACCACATGGCGCTGCAGACGCTCCATATGCGTGGAGCCGCAGTCGACGTTGATGTTAAAACCATCAGGCGCGGCATTGATCACGCGCACGTCGGCGCCCAGCGCGTCGAACACCGGCTTGGCCACCGAGGACGCCGAGCCGTTGGCGCAGTCGATGCCGATCTTGACGCCCTGAAGCGAAAAGTTCGCGCTGGCGATGAGCGAGGCAATGTAGCGGTTGCGGCCCTGCATGTAGTCCACCGTGGCGCCGATGTGGTTGCCCGTGGCCAGCGGCACCTCGCTCTTGCTATCGACGTAGTCCTCGATGAGCTCCAGTACGTCCTCGTCCATCTTAAAACCGTCGCTATTGACGAGCTTAATGCCGTTATCGCAAAACGGGTTGTGGCTCGCGCTGATCATGATGCCGCAATCGAAACAGCCTTCCACGGTCTGATGCGCTACGCCCGGCGTGGGGATCACGTGCAGCATATAGGCGTCCGCGCCGCTCGCGACCAAGCCGCTCACCAGCGCCGCCTCAAACATATAACTCGAGCGACGCGTGTCCTTACCCACGATGACGCGCGCCTTGCGCTCGCGGTTGGCGCCGTAATACCAGCCCACAAAACGGCCAATCTTATAAGCGTGCTCTACCGTCAGCCCAACGTTAGCCTCACCGCGAAAGCCGTCGGTGCCAAAGTACTTCATGCGCTCTCCTTACAAAATAGGGGCGAACAGATTGCCTGTCCGCCCCAAAATGGTACTCGATTATCTGCGCTACCAGAAAAACCCTACGCCGACGCGCTGTCGCGAGCCGCCTGGCACGTAGGAGTCTGACGCAGCGTAAGCGGCTTGTCCCCCGCCTCGGCTGACGTGGTCAGCGTATATGTGATCGTCGTCGTCTCGCCAGCATGCAGGTCAACGGTGCCCGAATAGAAGGGGATTCCATGCCACGTAGCGGCGCCAAGACCAAACTGGGTGCCCTCGACGGTCAGATCAGTAATGTTGCCGCCCGTCGGGGCAAACAACGAGACATTCAGACGCTCGTCGTCGCGCGCGGCATCGGGCGCGCTCGCCGCGACGTAGTCGGGCAGCTTGCCGGCCTCCTCCTGCGTCATGATGTTCGTCAGGGTAACGGCGATGCGATACGAGCATGTGCCGTCACCGTTCTTGATGCCCTGGCCAATCTGCGTATCGGCATTCAGGTACCAGTCGAGCTTGGAGAAGCTCAGGTTGTTAAAGTAGACACCAGCAACGGGATCTTCACTCGGGTCATCCGGATCGGGCAGCGAGGCGTCGATGTTCATCTCCTTGATAGCGTTCTGCTCGTCATCGTTTTTCATCCACGCGATCAGGCGGCCCTCTTCGGCACCGCGCTCAACGGCGCTGACAAGCTTCGTAACATCGACATCGCCGATACCGCCAAGGATCTTGTCGAAGGCAGCGCTGGCGACGGATGCAAAGATGCCGTCCGACTCCTCGACCGGATAGTTCCAGTACACATCGTGCATGAGGACCTTTGCGGCGTTGGTGCCGTCGACAACCGTTCCGTCGGGCAGCGACACGTTACCGACCAGGCCCAGCAGATACTGCAGGAACACCGGGTCGATGCCGACGACGCCATCAACGTCCTGCCCATATTGGGACTTCCACAGCGCGGCGACACGCTGCGAGTTGCGGGGCCAATCAGGCGAATAGGTATTGCCCGAGTTGTACAGGTTACTGTGGTTGCCGAACAGCGCCTCATCCTCTTCGTCGACACTCTCGACTGCCTCATCCTCACTGAGCCCAATGCGGGGAACAAACTCGCCAATCGACATCTGGCCGTCGGTGACCGAAATCAAACCTTGCGAACCGCCAAAGCCGCCGCAGGCACGAATTTCGACGTTGTTCATGGCGTACACAAGGTAGTTACGCGTCTGGCCGTTGGCGCCGAGCATCTGGGGAAGGACGGGGGCGACCTTCTCCGCCGCGTCAACCGCGCCGTTGAGGGTGGCAAAGCCGTCCTTGGCCTTATCGACCAGCTCGGTCACCTGGGAAATATGAGTATCGCCAATGCCCTGGATCTTCTCGTTGGCGCTCTTGAACACCTTCGAGCTGCTGGAAAGCGAATCGGCGACCGCCTGCAGCGCGGACACGTTAATCATGCCGTCCTGAAACAGCTTGCCGGGCGTGGCCTGCGAAAGGTTATCGGCCATGGGAACCAGCGCATTGCTCGAGACATCGGACAGGGCGTCGATCATGGTGCGGGCCGCATTGATGTCGCTGCCATACACCGGGATAAACGAAGCCGCCGTCCACAGCGGGCTCGAGGTCTCCGCCTTCATGCTGTCGCAAAGCTCATCAATCTTCTTCGCGTCGTCAGGCAGCGTCGAAAAATCGCCCGACGTGACCTTGTCCTTAAGGCCACCGACAATCTCGACGGCCTCCTTCGCTTCACTCTTTACGGTCTTTGCCGAGTTAAGCAGCATAAAGCCGCTTGCGCCAAGCGCAACGAGAAGCACCGCGGCTACAGCGGCAATAATGGCACCGGTGTGACGCTT
Source organism: Collinsella sp. (assembly GCA_019419645.1). Lineage (GTDB taxonomy): Bacteria > Actinomycetota > Coriobacteriia > Coriobacteriales > Coriobacteriaceae > Collinsella. The sequence continues at coordinate 27,871 of DXZN01000022.1, forward strand.
TTTGCGCTCGCCCTTGCGATGGCGATGACGGACCAGACCGTCAGAGGTCGAACTCGACGAAGCGTCGCTACCGTAGTTCAAGCCAAAATCGTAATAATCTTCCTTGGAACCCGAGCCCGCAAACTCGGTACCGCTATCATCCAGGCGAGCGAACGTGCCAGTCTCGGAGGCGCCGGTGTAAATCGTGCCGAGGTTACCCGTAAGCCCCGCGCCACCGGCAGAGGGAGTATTGTTGTCGGCCTTGCCGGCATTAACGTTGCCGGCGGCATTCGCGGCGTTGGCAGCACCTGCGTTGTTCGCAGGTACCGAAGGAGACCCACTCGGCTGCAACGTGGAGGTTGCACCGTCCGCAAAGACATTCCCTCTTGCACGGCCGGTCTTTTTTGCCTTTTGTGACTGCTCGTACAGAGCGGTAAACATCGCCGTCTCGCCCGGGGACACGCGCTTACCGGAACCGCCCTGTCCAGTGCCGCCCGGCGTGCCGGCCTTACCAGCCCCGTTCGGACGCGGCGGAACTGCAGGACGGCCGCTATCGCTGCCCTTAAAGTGATTACCAGCCATAAAGAAATCCTCGCAATTGAGTCGCAATGAAAAAGTCCATAACGTTACTAGTTTATGGCATTTTGGGCATCGACAGCTAAACTCCAGACACGGACATCAATTGGCGAAAATGCGGCACAACACCTTTTCCGTCTTGGCGGCGGCGCCAGCTACACCGTGAGGAACATCATCACGATGATCATGGCAAAGCCGATAAGGTCGGTCGGCAAAAACACCGTGCCCAGCATAACGGCGCTGGTGATGGTCGCCGAAACCGGCTCCACAGTTCCGATGAGGCTCGCACGCACCGAGCCGATGTCCTTAACGCCCTGCATATAGAGCATGTAAGCAAAAAACGATCCGATAACCACGAACACCGCGAGCGCCTCGACGCCGGCAGCGTCGAGCGCTGGCATATGCGTCCAGGGCTGCACGAAGACACACGAGCTGTCTCTTATACACATCTCCG
>DXZN01000023.1 GCA_019419645.1 Collinsella sp.
GTACAGGCCGCAGCCCACGCCGCCGAAGACGACCTCGCCCAGAGCCATCTGGAGCATCTGGACAAACCCGCCGAGCGGGGTGTAGGAGTCGTGCATGGAGTTGACCGAGCCGTTGGAAGCAGCCGTCGTGAAAGCGGACCAGGTGGAAGAGGAGGCGATGCCAAAGCGGCTCTCCTTGCCCTCCATGTTGCCGCCGGCCTGGCCGTCGGTCATCTCGATATTGACCGCTCCGCCATCGGCCAGCTGCGGGGTGCCCGCATGCTCGTTGACGGCGATGATGCCGGTGAAGATCACCAGCAGGATGAACATGGCGGCAAAGATGGCCTTGCCCTGCTTGGTGTTCTTGACGCCGATACCGAAGGTGAAGCAGCAGGCAGCCGGGATCAGCAGCAGGCTGGTCATCTCGATGATGTTGGTGAAGGCACTGGGGTTCTCATACGGATGGGCGGAGTTCACGCCGAAGAAGCCGCCGCCGTTGGTGCCGGACTGCTTGATGGCGACCTGAGGAGCCGCAGGACCCTGGGGCAGGAACTGCTCGGTGACCACGCGCGCGCCCTCGACAACCTTGCCGTCGACCTTGACCGTGTCGCCCTCGATCTGGGCGCCGTCGAGGACGCTCCAGCCGCCGTCTGCATTAGGCTGGACGGCGACGGGCTCTACGAGCTCAGCCTTCTGAGCCGGCTGGAAGTTGGAGATGACGCCACCGGCAGCCAGGCAGATGCCGAACACGAGGTTCAGCGGGATGAGCACATACAGGACGGTGCGGGTGAGGTCGACCCAGAAGGAACCCAGACCCTGCTCCTTGACCTGACGGAAACCGCGGATGAGCGCGAACATGACCGCAATACCGGTGCCGGCGGACAAGAAGTTCTGCACGGTGAGGCCCATGAACTGCACAAGGTAGGACAGGGTGGTCTCACCGGAATAGGATTGCCAATTGGTGTTGGTTATGAAGGAAGCGGCCGTATTGAACGACAGGTCCCATGACACACCCGGCAGGTGCTGGGGATTGCCTGGCAAGAAGGGCTGAAGCGCCTGGAGTGCCACAAGGGCCACGAGGCCGATCCCCGAAAAGACCAGCACGCTCGCCAGATAGCGCCTACACCCCATCTGCTCTGCCGCGTCGACGCGAAGCAGACGATAGACGCCACGCTCCACAGGAGCAATCACAGGCGACAGGAACGTATGCTCGCCATCCATGATATGGGCCATGAACCGACCGAGCGGAACGGCCAGGACGACGAGCACGGCAAAGTACAAGATGTACTGAATCGCAGCGTCCATAGTTTACGAATCACTCCTCATCAGAATGTAGATGTAATAGATAAGGAGTCCGATGCAGACGACTCCGATAATGGGAATGAGGATGTCCATTACCGCCCCTTTCACGCGCGGTCCGATGTCTCGGACGCCTGCTCTCGCAAGCGCCTGGGGACAGTAAACGCTTCTAGAGATTAAAGAGGCGTGAGGGCCGGGGCTCACGACCTTAAGATGCCGTAAAGATGCAGGTAGAAAGCACTATTGCGGCTGCAGTGCGCCTATACTCGACCTCGCGAGCATACAGTGGCGTCCTCGCCGCGTATGCACGCATGGACAACGCTTTAGAAAGGCTACGCTATGCAGCGCGACGCATCGGACACTCGCGTCAATCCAGACCTCATCCTCAAGGCAATTGAGAAAGACGAGGTCGCCGATGACGCTCGAACCAGCCGGGGACACCTCAAGATTTTCTTTGGCTACGCTGCTGGTGCAGGCAAAACCTATGCGATGCTTCAAGCCGCCCACGCCGCCAAGCGGCGAGGTGTCGACGTCGTCGCGGGATACATCGAGCCGCACGAACGTCCGGCAACTGCCCATCTTGCACAAGGGCTTGAGAACGTGCCCTGTAAACTCATCGAGCACAACGGCATTGCGCTCAGCGAGTTCGATCTAGATGCGGCTATCGAACGCGCCCCTCAGCTCATCCTTGTCGACGAGCTCGCCCATACGAATGCGCCGGGGTCTCGCCACGACAAACGCTATCAAGACGTCGAGGAACTTCTACATGCAGGCATCGACGTCTATACGACCGTGAACGTTCAGCATATCGAGAGCCTAAACGACATGGTTGCATCCATCACCGGCGTTGTCGTGAGCGAACGAATCCCCGACCGCATCTTCGATGATGCCGACCAGGTCGAGCTCGTTGACATAGAGCCCGAAGACCTACTTGAGCGCCTTCGCGCCGGCCTCGTCTACCGTCCCGCACAAGCCGAGCGAGCGCAACAGCATTTTTTTACCGTCGAGAACCTCACCGCACTCCGAGAAATCGCGCTGCGCCGCTGCGCCGATCGCACCGGCCACCTCACAGACGCCGCACGCGTGCTGGGAAACCGTGACTACTACACCAGGGAGCGTATCTTGGTCTGTGTCTCCCCGGCGCCGACCAATCCCCGCATCGTCCGTGCCGCCGCACGCATGGCGAAAGCGTTTCGCAGCGAGCTCGTCGCCCTGTTCGTAGAGAGCCCGCGCACGCAAGCCATGAGCGATGATGAGCGCGCCAAGCTTGCAGCCAATATCGCCCTAGCCGAGCAGCTCGGAGCACAGATGGAAACCGTCTATGGCGACGACATCGCGTTTCAGATCTCCGAGTTCGCACGCCTGTCGGGTATTTCGAAGATCGTCATGGGGCGCACGGGCGAGCGCAGCAGCGTCCGTCAGGCCCTCTTCGGCCGCAAATCTCTCGTAGAACAGCTCATAGCATTCGCCCCGAACCTCGACATTTACATCATTCCAGACCAGTCGACTCCGCCCTCCCGGCCCAAAGGACGCCGCCGTGCGCGCGCCCTGCAGCCGCCCAGCAGCCGAGACGCGCTTCGCACGCTGGCCTTCTCTCTTGTCGCCACGGCGATCGGCACGGCTTTTCGCCATCTGGGATTTGCCGATTCCTGTATCATATCCCTCTATATCCTCACGGCCCTGCTGACCGCCGTCACCACGACGGGGCGTATCTGCACGATCGTATCGAGCATGCTCTCTGTAGTGCTTTACAACTTCTGCTTCGTCACGCCTCTGTTTTCGCTCGCCAGCTACGACCGAAGCTATCTGGTCACGTTCGGCATCATGTTCGCTACCGCTATGGTCGCCGGCGAGTTAACTGCGCGCATCGCCGACAACGCCCGTACCTCCGCCGAGAACGCATTCAAAACGCGCGTACTCCTCGAAACGAACCAGCTCTTGCAGCAAGCCCATAGCGCGGAGGAGTGCGCCCGCGTCGCCATGAACCAACTCATCAAACTGCTAAAACTCGACGTGGTCTTCTACACCGCCGAACACGGCACGCTCGGCAAGACGCTCTATGAGTCCGCTGGCACCGAAAACCGATCCGCGTCGCTGTTCACCGACTACGAGCGCGCTGTTGCAACCTGGACCTACACCAACAACAAACGCGCGGGCGCAAGCACGCGGACCCTGCCCGAGGCGCGCTGCCTCTACCTCGCGGTTCGCACCGGCGACAAGGTATTCGGTGTCATCGGCATCGACCTGGAGGGGCGCGAGATCGAAGCCTTCGAGCATTCGATCGTCCTATCTATCGTAGGCGAATGCGCCTTGGCGCTCGAAAGCGACCGGGCGGCGCAAGAGCGCGAAGAGGCTGCGGTCTTGGCGAAAAACGAGCAGCTGCGCGCCAACCTTTTGCGCTCCATCGGCCACGATTTGAGGACACCCCTCACGGCTATATCCGGATCTGCGGCAATCCTTCGGAAGAGCGACGAGAAGCTCAGCCTCGAACAACGCTGCGATCTTGCCGATGCCATCTACGATGACTCCCTCTGGCTTATCGATACCGTGGAGAACCTCCTCGCCATCACACGCGTCGAAGACGGCACCATTCACCTCAACTTCACATCCGAGCTCATCGACGAGGTCATCGAGGCCGCCCTCAGCCATGTCGCCCAAGCATCGCATGGACGTACCGTCACCATCGAGCACACTGACGACATCCTGCTGGTACGCATCGACGTCCATCTCATCATACAGGTGCTTACGAATCTCATCATGAACGCCTTCAAATACACGCCCGAGGACTCGACTGTCACCATCAGAGCACGTCGCGAGGGTGCGTTCGTCGTGGTGGACGTCGCAGACGATGGGCCGGGTGTGGCAGACTGCGACAAGCCTCATATCTTTGAGCGCTTCTTCACCTCAAGCAATACGCGGCCCGTGGATTCGCGTCGAAGCATCGGCCTTGGGCTGTCGCTCTGCCGCTCCATCGTGGAGGCGCATGGCGGCGCCATCGAAGTTCGCGACAACCACCCCCATGGGGCCGTCTTCCGTTTTACCCTGCCCGCCGAGGAGATCGAGATTCATGAATAATGCCGCTAAGCCACGCATCCTCCTGGTCGAAGATGACCTGACCGTTCAAAACCTCGTTTCGACCGCGCTTGACCTCCACGGCTATGTCGTGAGCAAGGTTTGCAACGGCCAGGCCGCCATCATGGATGCGGTGTCGCACGGCCCCAGCCTCATCATGCTCGACCTCGGCCTTCCCGACATTGACGGTATCGAGGTCATCACGAAGATCCGAAGCTGGTCGGCAGTCCCCATTATCGTCATTTCGGCGCGCACCGAAGATTCCGACAAGATTGCAGCACTTGACGCAGGGGCAGACGACTACCTCACCAAGCCCTTTTCTGTGGATGAGTTGCTCGCGCGCGTCCGTGCGAATTTGAGGCGCTCCTCGATGGCGTCAAGTGAGTCGACAGAAGCGAGCACGTTCGACAACGGTCCGCTGCATATCGACTATGCCGCGGGATACGCGACGAAAGACGGACGCGAGCTCTCGCTCACCCCAACCGAGTACAAATTGCTCGTCCTTCTGGCGAAAAACGTCGACAAGGTGCTCACCCACACTTTCATCACCCGCGAGATATGGGGCACGAGCTGGGACAGCGATCTGGCGAGCCTGCGCGTGTTCATGCGCACCCTGCGCAAGAAGATCGAGGCAGACCCCTCTCACCCCAAGATGATTCAGACGCACATGGGTGTCGGCTACCGCATGCAGCGTCTCTAGCCCACCCCACAAAAAGTTGCGGTGGAATACGGAGTAGATAAGGCCTTTGACAGCCAAAACAGTCCGTATTCCACCGCAACTGATGGGCGGGGTGGAGTTAGAGGCCCAGGTAGTTAGTCATGCCTTCGACGGCGAGCTTGGCGCCTGCCACGGCATGGACCACGGTGAGCGGGCCGTTGACCACATAGTTAGCGATACCCCAAAAATACTCTTCAACTCGCCGCGCTCTCCCCCAAATGTACAAAGCGCCCCGCGGGCGGATGCTCGCGGGGCGCTTGGATGTCTGGGCTTACTTGATACCGCGGCCCAAGTCTTCGGCGATTTTGTCTACGCCCTTAAGTGCAGCGCACGTCTTTTTGTTGGAGCAATGCCCCGTGCAAACGCCACCTTGAGCGCAGTCAGCGCAGGTGCCCTTGCGGTAGATGCGCACGCACACGGCGACAAACGCAATACCGATAACAGCCAGTACAACAATATCGATAGGTGCCATAGCAAGCCTCCTCTAGTTAACCACCACTTACTTTACCCCATTCTCCACCTACCAAAAAGGGACAGGTTTATTTTGGTCGGTTTTATCTGCGGAAACGCCACATCTCCCCCACCAAAAAGCCCGAGTGTCGCTGGGACACCCGGGCTCGTGAAAAGGGGCTGATCCTTATTCGGACTTAAGCGGAAACTGCAGCGGAAGCAGTGTTGGTCTCGTCCTCGTCGGTCCATGCATGTTTGGGCATGGGGCGGAAAATCTGGAAGAGCATTGCAACCAACAGCACGATGGCCACAATCGTCCAGATACCAAACTGCCCAAGAACAAGCAGGTTGTAGAACTGGTTGATGAACAGGCCGATAACCCAGGCAAAGGCGCACTCGTAGCCGATGGCAATCGCGGTCCACTTGCCGGAGTCCATCTGGTTGCGGATGGTACCCATGGCGGCAAAGCACGGAGCGCACAGCAGGTTGAAGGCACCAAAAGCAACGCAAGCGCCCATAGTCGGGAACATGCCGGCGAACGCGGTCCACAGGCTCGGGTCGGTCTCGGCGGCGTCGGCAACGGACAGCAGCGAGCCGGCGGTGGCGACGACGTTCTCCTTAGCGACAAGGCCAGAGACGGTCAGTGCGGTGGCCTGCCAAGTGCTAAAGCCGAGCGGGGCGAAGATCCAGGCAACCAGGTTGCCCAGCATGGCGAGCACGGAGTAGTCCATGAACTCCTCGGGGATGCCCTCCATGGCAGGCAGGAAGCCAAAGGAACCGTTATAGCTACCGAAGTTGGAGAGGAACCAAACCACGACAGTGGAGGCGAAGATGACCGTGCCGGCCTTCTTGATAAAGGCCCAGCAGCGCTCCCACACGTGCAGTGCCCAAGAGCGGATCGCCGGGAAGTGGTAGGCAGGAAGCTCCATAACGAACGGCGTCGGGCGGCCGGCGAAGAGCTTGGTCTTCTTGAGCATAAGGCCCGAAGCGATGACGGCAAAGACGCCAAGGAAGTAGAAGAGCGGGCTGATCCATGCGGCGGTGGTGGAAGAATCGCCGATGATGGAACCCATGAGCAGGGCGATAATCGGCAGCTTGGCGCCACAGGGAATAAACGTGGTGGTCATGACCGTCATGCGGCGGTCCTTCTCGTTCTCGATGGTCTTGGTAGCCATGACGCCGGGGACGCCGCAGCCCGAGGACACAAGCATGGGGATAAAGGACTTACCGGACAGGCCAAAGCGGCGGAACACGCGGTCCATGATAAAGGCGACACGGGCCATGTAGCCGCAGTCCTCCAGGAAAGACAGCATGACGAACAGCAGGAACATCTGCGGCACAAAGCCAAAGATGGCACCCAAACCGCCGACGATGCCGTCGCAGACCAGCGAATCGACCAGGCCACCGTCCTCGGTGCCGCCCGCCACAAGGGCGTCGTGCACCACGGTGGTGATACCCGGGACATAGGGGCCGTACTGCGCCGGGTCAACCGAGTCGGCATCGTCGCCCGCAGCCTCGACGGCCGCGTCGTAGGCGTCGCGGCCCTGACCGAGCACGTACCAACCGTCGGTACCGAAGAGCTGGTCGTTGGTGAAGTCGGTCACCGTGCCGCCCAGGGTGGAAACGGCGATGTAGTACACGCAGAACATGATGACCACAAAGATCGGCAGGCCCAAGATACGGTTGGTAACCACACGGTCGATCTTCTCGGAGGTGCTCATCTTGGCCGGAGCCTTGGTGAGGCACTCGTCGATGATGTGGGCGATCACGCCGTAGCGCTCGCCGGTGATGATGGACTCGGCGTCGTCGTCGCAATCCTGCTCGCACTGGGCGACCAGCTGCTCGACGCGAGCGGCCTTCTCCTTAGTGAGGTTGATGAGCTTGCAGGCGTCCGCGTCGCGCTCGAACAGCTTGACGGCGTAGTAGCGACGCTTGTTGGCGGGAACGCTCGCCGGCAGATTGTTCTCGATGTGGTCCAGAACGTCCTCGATGGAGGAATCGAACTTGTGCTCCGGCACCTGGCCCTTGGAAGCAGCGGACTTCTTGACCTGCTCGAACAGCTCCGTGATGCCCTTGTTCTTAAGAGCCGAGATCATCATGACCGGGCAGCCGAGCTTCTTGGAGAGCTTGTCCGTGTCGATCTTGTCGCCGTTCTTCTCGACCAAGTCGGCCATGTTGAGGGCGACGACCACGGGCAGGCCGGTCTCGATAACCTGAAGCGCCAGGTACAGGTTGCGCTCCAAGTTGGTGGCGTCGACCACCTGGACGACGACATCGGGCTCGCCGCTCATGAGGTAATCGCGCGAGCACTGCTCCTCGGGGCTATAGGGGGAAAGCGAGTAGATGCCAGGGAGGTCCGTGATGGTAACGTTCTTGTCGCTTAGGAGCTTGGCTTCCTTTTTCTCAACCGTGACGCCGGGCCAGTTGCCAACGTAGCCGTTGGCGCCGGTGATCAGGTTGAAAAGCGTGGTCTTGCCGCAGTTGGGGTTACCCGCCAGCGCGACATGGATCTGAGAATCCGCCATTCAATCCTTCTTCCTTGTGTGCCCGCGCTGCTTTCTCCGCGCAGGCTGGATAATGTGCTTCAACGTTGCATTGCAGAGTTAGAAAAACCTAACTTTACCTGCAAAAATGTTTGCCGCTGGCCCTTACTGGACCTCGACGACAGCAGCCTCCTCCTTGCGGATGGAAAGCTCGTAGCCGCGCACGTTGATCTCGACCGGATCGCCGAGCGGTGCAACCTTTACGACCTTAAACGACGTGCCCTTGATGAGCCCCAGGTCCATAAGGTGGCGGCGAAGCGCACCCTCACCGTGAAGCTTGACGATGGTGGAGCTCTCGCCCACCTTAACGTCACCCAACGTCTTCATTTACTTGTCCCCCTTTCGGTTTTTTTAAATGCTGCGGACTAACTGACGGTCATGATGTGCATGGCAACCTTGGAATCGATACCAAAGCGTGCGCCCAGCACCGTGACGATGATATTGGCGCCACTCGAGCTCACCACGTGGATCTCGCTGCCCTCGACAAAGCCGAGGTCCTTGAGGTGGTGCTTCATGTCCTCATCGCCCTTTACACGAGACACGCGCACGGTTTCGCCCGCCTTTACCATCGAAAGCGGCATAGCCGGCATCTGCGGTCCGCAAGACATGAGTGAGCTCCTAACATCGGTTCGTCCTCAACATCGACATGGCAAAAGTTAGCCACGTCTATGTTCTCTTTAGTAAACTAGCACGTGGTTAACTTTTTTGGAAGGGTCCCCATTCAGTTTTCGAAAAAGTTTCCTATACGAAACAAAAGAGGCACCGCAAAGACCATCTCTTTGCGGTGCCTTGTCATACCAATTTATGCAACAAAGGGGCCTGTCCCCTTGTCACATTGTTGAGGTTAGAGCGAGAGGTTTCTGATCGATGTGACGCAGGAGGCCTCATCCACGCCCGAAACGCGGAACACGATGTCTTCGCCACATTCGCCGTAGAGAGCCATGAGCCCCATCACATCGCGGCCGTCGGTATGGCGATCGCCGATGCTGACCGATACGTCGCTACGATGCTTGGCAATAATGTCATAGAGCAGCGCAACCGGGCGGGCATGCAATCCCAACGGATCTTTAATCGTCTTTGTAAACTCGACCATGTCCCCTCCCGCGACATCGCACATTCGGCCGGCAAACCCAGCCACGTGGTAGTTATTGTACGTTACCGGCGCACCCCCGTCCCACAAAAAACGAGGGAAGGCACACGTCCTTCCCTCGTTACAGGCAATAGGTAGCCGCTTGCCTACATCAGGCGCAGGCTGACGTCCTTGAGCTGGGCGCCGCTAACGGCACTCGGAGCGCCCGACATAAGGTCGGAGCCGCTGGCCGTCTTGGGGAACGCCATGACGTCGCGGATGGAGTCGGAACCGGTAAGCAGCATGCACACGCGGTCCAGGCCCAGAGCAAAACCGCCCATCGGAGGTGCACCAAACTTGAGCGCCTCCATGAGGAAGCCGAACTGCGACTCGGCGCGCTCCTCGGTAAAGCCCAGGAGCTTGAGCATGGACATCTGCATCTCGGCGTTGTGGATACGCATACCGCCGCCACCGGCCTCAAAGCCGTCCATGACAAAGTCGTAGGTGCACGAACCGGCTGCCAACGGATCGGCCTCGATCTTGGCGATGTCGGTCTCGGTCGGCAGGGTGAAGGGCTGGTGCTCGGCAGCGTAGGCCTTGCGGTCCTCATCCCAGTGGAACAGCGGGAAGTTGACGACCCACAGGAAGTCGTGGCCCTCGCGCTTGATCTCGAGCGCATTGGCCATGTGCGAACGCATGCCGCCCAGGATCTCGTCGGAGAGCAGGCGCGGGCCGGCGGCGAACATCACAAGGTCGCCGGGCTCGACGTCCATGCGCTCGCGCAGAGCGGCCATCTCCTCGTCCGAGAAGAACTTGACGATGGGGCTGTTGATGGAGCCGTCCTCGCGGAAGGCGATCCAGGCCAGGCCCTTGGCGCCAAACGTGGAGGCCACGCCGGCGAGCTTATCGATCTTGGCACGTGCCCAGGCACCGGCGCCCTTGGCGTTGATGGCCTTGACGACGGAGCCCTCCTCGTTTGCTGTAGTCGCAAAGACCTTGAACTTGGAGTTGGCAAAGATGTCGGTCAGGTCGACCAGGTGCATGCCATAGCGGGTATCGGGCTTGTCGGAGCCATAGGTGTCCATGGCCTCCCAGTAGTCCATGCGGCGCAGCGGCGTGGGCATCTCGACACCCATGCGGCCGAAGGCGTCGGCCAGGACCTCTTCGAGCGCGCTCATAACGTCGTTCTGGTCCACGAAGGACATCTCGATATCGACCTGGGTGAACTCGGGCTGACGGTCGGCACGCAGGTCCTCATCGCGGAAACACTTGGCAACCTGGTAGTAGCGCTCGACGCCACCGACCATGAGCAGCTGCTTCAGGAGCTGCGGGGACTGCGGCAGGGCGTAGAAGTTGCCCGGCTGGATGCGGCTGGGGACGATGAAGTCGCGGGCGCCCTCGGGCGTAGACTTGAACAGGGAGGGCGTCTCGACCTCCATGAACTCACGGTTGTGCAGCGCCTCGCGAATGGCAAAGGTAAAGTCGGAGCGCAGCTTAAGGTTGGCCATCATCTCGGGACGACGAAGGTCCAGATAGCGATAGCGCAGGCGGGTATCCTCGCTGGTCTCGATGCCGTCCTCGATTTGGAACGGCGGGGTGACGGACGTGTTGAGCACCTCGGCGTGGTCGGTCAGGACCTCGATCTCGCCGGTCGCGAGCTTGGTGTTGGTGGTCTCCTCGCCACGGGCGCGCACGACACCGTGGATCTTGATGGGCCACTCGGGACGCATGGTCTCGGCGATCTTAAAGGCGTCGCCGTCGGAGTGCTCGGGGTCGAAGGTGAGCTGCGTGATGCCCTCGCGGTCGCGAAGGTCGCAGAAGATAAGGCCGCCGTGGTCGCGGCGACGGCTCACCCAACCGGTGAGGGTGACCTCTTCGCCCACGTTCTCGAAGCGAAGCTCGCCGCAGGTACGGGTGTGCATGGAATGCTCATCGATGGGACGGGTCTGGCTCATACCAGTGATCCTCCTTTATGGATCTGTGCCGCCCCGTGTCGTTCCGGGCGGCGTCGTACAGATTTGCCCAGCCTGCGTAAACCGCGCAGCCAGACATGGCGTTCTATCTTATCGCACTCGCGTCGATGTGCCGCGAAAAAGTGGCTCCTGCCCAAAGACTTGACGGAGACGAAACAATTGACGCGCCGCGACACCCGCCCGCGCTCGTCACGTGCGACAATATGCCCCAATAAAACAGCACCCGGAAAGGCCCGCCATGACTGCACGCCTCATCATTATGGATATCGACTCCACGCTCATCAACCAGGAAGTCATCGACCTGTTGGGCGAGGAGGCCGGCGTGGGCGAGCAGGTGGCACAGATCACCGAACGCGCCATGCGAGGCGAGCTTGACTTTAAGCAGGCGCTCGAGGAGCGCGTGGGGCTGCTCGCCGGCCTGGACGAGAGCGTGTTCGAGCGCACCTTTGAGCGCGTGACATTTACCCCCGGCGCGTTAGAGCTTGTGCGCTCGGCACACAGCAAGGGCTGGAAGGTCGGCGTGGTGAGCGGCGGTTTCCACGAGGTCGCTGACAAGATCGTGGCTGCCGCGGGTATCGACTTTTGCCTGGCCAATCGTCTGGAGGTCGTGGACGGCAAGCTCACCGGTAAGTTGGCTGCCGACATTGTGACCAAGGAGTCCAAGCTTATCCAGCTGCTGGACTGGGCAGTTGAGTGCGGCGTCGATATGGCCCACACCGTCGCGATCGGCGACGGTGCCAACGACATCCCCATGATTCAGGCCGCGGGCACGGGCATCGCGTTTTGTGCCAAGCCCAAGACGCGCGAGGCCGCCCCGTTTGCCATCGACGAGCGCAATCTGATGCTCGTCATGGACATCATCCTGCGCGACTAGCCAATCCGTCTAGCAATTGAATCAGTCTGTCCTATAGTTTCCGAACAATTCTGTCTTAGTGTTCGGAAACATACCCTTTGAGTGCTAAACTTTGCGCCGTCGAAGGGAACATATATGGATAAGCGAGATCTAGAGCAGCTGCTGAGCGATGTTGCCGGCGGAGCAGTCACCCCTGCCGACGCCCTCACGCGCATCCAGACGGCTCCGACCGCCGATTTGGGCTTTGCGCAGCTCGACCTTTCGCGCGGGGTGCGCCAGGGAGCCGGCGAAGTTGTCTACGGCGCCGGTAAAACCGCCGAGCAAATTGCCGCCATTATCAAAGCATTACTCGATGCCGGCCAGGAGCGCATCCTGGTCACGCGCCTGGACGACGAAAAGGCAGCCCGCACCTCGGAGCTCCTCGGCAACGGCATCGACCTGGGATATGTCCCGGACGCCCAGCTCGCCCTCGTGGGTGGCAAGCCCTCCCCCACCGGCAACGGACGCATCGTCGTCGCCTGCGCCGGCACGAGCGACCTGCCCGTCGCCGAAGAAGCCGCGTTGACGGCCGAGTTCTACGGCAACGAGGTCGATCGCCTCTACGACGTGGGTGTCGCCGGCCTGCACCGTCTGCTCGCGCATGCCGAGGAACTTGCCCAGGCGCAGGTGGTCATCGCCATCGCCGGCATGGAAGGCGCCCTGGCGAGCGTCATCGGAGGCCTTGTGAGCTGTCCGGTCATCGCCGTCCCCACCAGCGTGGGCTATGGCGCGAACTTTGGCGGCATGGCCGCACTGCTCGCCATGCTCAACTCCTGCGCCAGCGGCGTTTCGGTCGTCAATATCGACAACGGCTTTGGCGCCGCCTATCAGGCAAGTCTTATCAATCATCTGAGCGCCGGCACGTCCTGCGCCCGCTAAGGAGCATTTCATGTCCAACCATCAGCACACGCTTATCATCGACGGCACCTCGGGCATCAGCGGCGACATGACCGTCGCGGCCCTGCTCGACCTGGGCGCCAGCGAGGAGCATCTGCGCGACCAGCTCGCCACGCTGCCGGTCGGCGGCTTTGAGATTGCCGTTACACGCGTAAACAAGCATGGCATCGACGCCTGCGACTTTGATGTTCAGCTGGCTGAGGAGCTCGAGAACCACGACCACGACATGGCCTGGCTCTACGGTAATGAGACTGCTGTCGAGCACGAGCATGCGCATGCGCACCACCATCATGACCATGGCGAAGATGAGCACGAGCACCATCACTACCACGAGCACGAGCATGTGGACCACGGCCACGGCCACGGCCATGACCACGATGGCCATCATCACGCCCACCACCATCACCACCGTTCTTTGGCGGCTGTCACCGCCATCATCGATGACTCGCAGCTAAGCGATGGCGCCAAGCGTCGCGCGCTCGCCATCTTTACCGCGCTCGCCGCCGCCGAGGCCAAGGCCCACGGCAAAACGACCGAGACCGTCATGTTCCACGAGGTGGGCGCCATCGACTCCATCGTCGACGTCTGCTCTGTCGCCATCTGCCTCGATGACCTAGGTATTGAGGACATCGTGGTCGAGTCGCTCTCCGAGGGTCACGGCACCATCCGCTGTGCCCACGGCCTTATGCCCATTCCTGTCCCCGCTGTCGTCAACCTGTGCCAAGCGGGTAATATCGCCCTCACGCCCGCGCCGGTCGCCGGTGAGCTCGTGACGCCCACGGGCGCCGCCATCGTCGCCGCACTGCGCACGTCCGAGCACCTGCCGGCCCGCTACCGCATCGAGGCCGTCGGCTACGGCGCCGGTAAGCGCCCCTACGAGGGTTGCTCCGGTACGCTCCGCTGCCTGCTCGTTCACACGGACGCATAGCCATGGATGCCCGCAAGGCAAAAAGCCGCGCCGCCATCGTCGCGGCGTTCTCCGAACTGCTGCGCGAAGAGGACTACGGCAAGATCACCGTCGGCGACATCATCGCTCGCGCCCATGTGGGTCGGGCCACGTTCTATGGCCTCTTCAAGAGCAAAGATGACCTACTGTCCGAACTCGTGGGCGACATCTGCACCCACGCCCTCGACGACGATGGCACACCGCTCGATGATCCGCTCGTACAAGTCGAGCATATCCTCAACAACCTCTGGGAACGCCGCCAGGGCGTACGAGCCCTCGTAGCCGGCGCCGGCTCACGCGTCTTCGCCGACTGCTTACGCAAGACCATCATGTCACGAGCAGCCGAAACCGTCCCCACCGACCCAAACGGCGCCGCCGCCACCATGGACCGAAGCTTCCTACTACACCACATAGCCTCAAGCTTCGTAGGAATGGTCCAATGGTGGGCCTGGCACAACTTCCAAGCAGATAAGACCGAAGTAGCCAAAGACTACCTATCAGCCATAAAACCCCTCTTCAACTAAGTAAGAAGCTCATCCCAAAGCATCGCCCCACCCCAAGGCGCCACGCATCCCAAAGTGTCACTCGCACCTCAAAGCGCCTAACGACAAAGTGCCCACCACATCCAAATTCAGATATATATGTTGGTTGCTTGTTCGAACGCAACTGGATTCCCGCAGGGTCCGGCATAGGGTAACTTTCCGCCGCACTCCGCAGGACGCAAGAAGCTCCCGCCGCACGAAGTGCGCAGCGGGAGCTTCTTGCATGTCCGAGGACGCGGCGGAAAGTTACCCTATGCCGGACCCGGACGTTATATCAATTGCTCGGACTAGAACATGCCCAAGAAACCATGCACAAACAGCGCGGCCACAATAGCACCGACAAACGGCGCGATGCCAGGAACAAGCAGGCCATACTTCCAGTTGTTGTCAGCCTTGTTCTTGATCGGCAGCACCTGATAGGCCATGCGAGGACCAAGGTCACGGGCCTGGTTCATGGCGAAGCCAGTGATGCCGCCCATGCCCATGCCAACGGCCCAAACGATCAGGCCGACGCAGATTGCGAGCATCAGAACGTTCTCGCCGGCGCGGCTAGCGGCAGCAAGGATGGCGCTGATGAACACAAAAGTGCAGATAGCCTCGCAGAAGAAGTTACGGGCATAGTTCGTGCCCTCGGTGGTGGGGTTGGTCGAGAAAATGTTGCGCTGGGCAATGGGGTCGACGACGTCCTCGGAAGCCTTGAACTCATCGGCATACATAAACCAAGCGATCACGGCACCCACAAAGCCGCCGAGCATATCGGCAAGCATGAAGGGGATGCAGTTGCCCCACGGCACCAGGCCGACGATGCACTGGGCAAGCACCATGGCGGGGTTCATGCACACAGCGCCACCAAAGACAAACAGGCAGACCGAGATGCCAAAAGACCAGGTGGTGATGGCAAACATATGGCCGGAGCCCTGATACTTGGTGCCCTTGAGCACGGTATCGCAGTGAACACCCACGCCAAAGACGATCATGAGGGCCGTTGCGCCGAATTCGCAGAGGAGTTTGGTAAGCATAAAACCTTATCTTTCTTGTCGGTTATAAACGATTCGTTTAAGCCGCGCACTAGTGCTGTGCGACAACAACACCCAGGCCATCGGGGATGACGGCGACCTTGGCATCGGCACCCTTCATCTCAAAGGCGAGCTTGAGCGCTTCCTCGATAGTGTTGACCGGCGTCATGTGCATATCCTTGAGCATCTGGTGATCGCACAGGTCGGTGACCATGATCACAGGGTGATGCGCCAGGATGCGGGCAAAGATCTGGCTCGTCCACTGATCGGGCAGGGTCTCGTCCTTAGGACGATCGATGCAGGCGCGCTCAAACTCTGCCGGATCGTTGTCGGCGATGTTGTGATAGAAGCCCTCGCCGCCGTGACCGTCGGCACAACCGGCGACGTCGATGATCACACCGCCCTCGGGAAGCGTGGCCTCGGCAGCGCACATGCCCTTCACAGCCTGATAGATGTTCTGATCGAGGGGGTAGCCGCCGTTAGTGGTAATGGCGATCTCGCACTCGACGGGCTCAACGCCAGCAAGGCTCTTCACGAACTCGCAGCCAGCCTCGTGCGCCTTGTGGATGTCGCCGGCAAAGGAGCCAATGACCTCGTGCTTGCCGTTGAGCACCACGTTGAGCACAAAGGCAAGGTGAGCCATCTCGGCGGCGGCAAACATGTCCTCGCTCACGTGGTTGTGGCACAGGTTGCCGGCACGCGAGTGGGAATCGTTCACAAACTGACCGTTGTGGTTGTACATGATGGTCTTGTAGCTGGCGATGCCAGGCAGGACGGACTTGCGGCTACCAGAGAAACCGGCAAAGAAGTGCGGCTCAATAAAGCCCTCGGCAAGCAGCAGATCGCAATCGGCAGCGATCTTGTTGATGATGCACTCGCCACCAGAAGGCAGGGTGCCGATCTTTTTCATCATGCTGTCGTCAGTCGCGACGTGCATAACGATTTCTTCGTTGGCAACGATCTCCTCGCCGTACTTGTTGACGAGCTCCTCGTGCGTCGACGGACGATGCATACCCGTAGCAACCAGAATGCGAACGCGCGCCTCAGGCGCAGCGGAGTGGATGTGATGCAGCAGAATAGGCATCGTCACACGCGAGGGAACGGGACGCGTATGATCTGAGCTAATGATGACAATATCCTTCTTGCCAGCACAAAGCTCCTCGAGCGAAGGCGAGTCGTAAGGGTTGGCAAGCGACTCCTCCACCAGCTCTTCCTGCGATTTCGTGGTCTTAAACTCGTTTTGATGACCTTCCATCACACCCGCGAAGTTCTTATCCTCGAGTTCCAGATGCAACGTCTTGTGGTCAAACGGCAGTTCACATTCAAACAATGACGAGCGCCCTCTTCCTTTCAACTGACACACTAGATAAACCGTTGGAAGGATACGCCGCTCACCGAAAAACACCACCGTCTACCGACTCATTAACACAACGTTCATAATTGACCCACAACAAAACGGCCGCGCCCCCAAACGGGACCGCGGCCGCAACGGTCGTAAGGCGCGAAGCGTACTTTATTCTCATCAGCTCCAATCCCTGAAGACCGAGGACGAAGGGACCCGACGGGTTTCCCTCTGAATGCATTCCGCAGCACGAAGCCCCATCAAAAAGCGCGAAGCGCACTATCTTTCCCCCCAGCAGTAATCCGCCGAAGACCGAGGACGAAGGGGCCCGCCGTATGCCTGCTTTCCGGCGCACCCCGCAGGACGCAAGAAGCCCCCCCCGCACGAAAGTGCGCAGCGAGGGCTTCTTGCATGTCCGAGGACGCGCCGGAAAGCAGGCATACGGCGGGTCCCGGTGAGAGCCACAGGGCTATCGATTACCCCGTGTTCTGCAATCCTGCCGAGACGCCGGTCACAGTCGAAAGAATCAGGCTCATGTACTCGGCCTTCTTCTCCTCGGCCATCTCGTCCTGGTTCATACGCACCTCGCGAAGGGCACGGACCTGGGCGATGGACAGGGCGTCGACGTAGGGGTTGCGCACGCGGACGGCGCAGCCGAGCACGCGGCAGCGCTGCAGCGGCCACTCGTCACCGACGATGGCAAGGACCCACTTACGGGTGAGCTGCATCTCGGTGAAGACCTTCTTAGACAGATCATCGCGGTCGCCCAGGTGCAGATACATCTTGGCGATGCGCTGATCGGTCTTAGCAATCGACATCTCAATATTGTCGATGAACGTGCGGAAGAACGGCCACTCCTGGTAGGCAGCCTTGAGCTGGTCAAGGTCGCCCAGCTGCTCGCAGGCGGTGCCCAGGCCGTACCAAGCGGCCAGATTGATGCGCGCCTGGCTCCAGCTGAAGATCCACGGAATGGTACGCAGGTCGTCGAGCGACTTGGCGCCCAAGCCGCGCTTGGCGGGACGCGAGCCGATCGGCAGCAGACCGACCTCGGTCAGCGGCGTCACGGTCGAGAACCACGGTGTAAAGTCCTCGGTGTTCAGCAGGTCCAGATAGCGCTCGTGACTTGCGGCGTTGAGCTTCTCGGCCATATCCCAAAACTTCTGCGTGGTCTCGGTGTTGGTCTTCTCGACACTCGGGGCCGACTGCAAAAGCGTTGCGGCGGCAACGGACTCAACATGGCGCTGAGCCAGCGTGCGGTTGCTGTAACGGGCAAAGATGACCTCGCCCTGCTCGGTGAGCTTAAAGAAGCAGTTGACCGAACCCTTGGGCTGCGCCAGCACGGCCTTGTTGGCCGGGCCGCCGCCACGGCCCACGGCACCGCCGCGACCGTGCATGAGCACCAGGTCGATATCGTTCTTCTCGGCCCACTTGGCGATGCGCTCCTGCGCGGAGTGCAGCGCGAGCATGGCCGTGGTAGGACCGGCGTCCTTGGAGGAGTCGGAATAGCCCAGCATGACCTCCATGCGGCGGTTGGTCTGGGCAAGGCGCTTTTGCACCACGGGCAGCGTAAGCATCTGGTCGAGCACGTCGACGCAGCCCTCGAGGTCCTCGAGCTGCTCGAACAGCGGGATCACGTCGAGCTCGGGGACATCCTCTTCGTGTGCAAAGGACAGGTGGGCCAGCTCAAAGACGTCGGCCACATGCTGGGCGCTCTTGGTAAACGAGATGATGTAGCGATGCGCCATCTTCTTGCCGTAGCGCTTCTGGATGGAGCCGATAGCGCGGAAGGTATCGATGACCTCGCGCGTCATGGGCTGCAGGTCGCCATGGATACCGTTCTCGTGGATATCCTTGAGGGCGCGGGCGTGCACCACGGAGTGCTGACGGAACTCCATCTCGACCATATGGAAGCCGAAGGACTCGACCTGCCAGATGATGGTCTGGACCGGGCCGTAGGCAGCACGGACGGCACCGCAGGCGGCCAGCGAACGCTGGACGACGCGCAGGTCCTCCAGGAACTCATCGGCGCTGTGGTACATGGTGTCGGTGATGCGACGGACGGTGGCGTTGAGTCGGTCTGCCATGACGAGCATGACGGCGCGATGCGGCTCGTGCTCGGAGATCAGCTCGGCGCGTGCCGTGTACTGGGTGCTCATCTCGACCTGATGGTTCCACAGGTTGATGAGCTCGGCAGACGGCTTGCTGTAGGTGGCCTCGAGCGTGAGGTTGCGGCCGATGCGGCGGCACTTGTCCTCGAGCTTGAGCACCATGTGCGTGAAGTACTTGGCGGCGACCTCGCGGCTCACCTTGGCGGTAACGTTGGGGTTACCGTCGCGGTCGGAACCGATCCAGCTGCCGGGATGGAAGAACGCCGGGCACAGCGGCGGCACGGTACCGGCCTTGTCGCCCAGCACCCAGTCGTCAAAACGACGGTAGATGACGGGGATCACATCGAACAGTGTGTTATCGAAGATGTCGATGATGGTATCGGCTTCCTCGACCGGCGTGGGCTTCTTGAGCGCGATGGGGCTCGTGCGCACCAGAGCGTCAATCTCCTGCAGCATATGGCGCTCGTTCTCCACCAGGTCGGAGCCGCCCAGGCGCGGACGCTCCTCCAGCAGGTTGGAGATACGGCGAATCTTGCCCTCGACGGCCTTACGACGGGCCTCGGTGGGATGTGCGGTAAAGACAGGGTGGAACTCGAGCTTGTCGAGCAGCTCGTTGGCGCCCTCGACACCCATCTCGTTTACCAACTGGTGATAGGCGACGGTGAGTTCGTTGGCGGGATCGACCTCGGTATCGGTCGACGCACCTGCCTCGCGCTCGCGCAGCTGCGCCACGCGGTAGTTCTCCTCCGACAGGTTTGCCAGATGGAAGAAGCTCGTAAAGGCGCGGACAATAACCTGCTGCTTATCGAGCGGCAGGCTGTCAATCAGATCGACGACCTCACGAAACGCCACAGCAGTAGGCTCGTCGGCGGTGGGCACGCCCTGCTCGTCGACGGACTCGTCGGCAGCACGGGCGCCGGGATTTCCGGCATTGGCCACAATCTCGGCCGTCAGGATCTTGTCGAACAGGTCCGCGATCTCGGGATCATACTCGCTAAGCACACGGCGCTCCAGGCGCAGGAACAGCGCCAAGTTGTCGCGCAGCTCCTCGGGGATCTCGATCTCGGCGAGACGCTCCCTGGACTCGGCATTCGAGCCGATTCGGTTAACGAGGCGGTTGACCACGGCAGCGACGCGCGCCGCGGCTTCGGGTACAGACTGGTTGCTTAGGTTCTCAGCCACGTTTCCTCCCATTCCTCCTTCTATGCACGTAACATGCGGTATTCATTATAGGCGCTTGCGAAATACTTTCGACACTGATTGCGCTTTACCACACAAAAGTATTTTCTGCATTGCAAGGGTTTTTGCCCTAAATGGTCGTATTTCTCGGTAGGCGGCATACGTAAATGGGGGCATTCCGCATAAAAGCGAAACACCCCCGTAACAATCGCTCGCAATGAGCTGGGCACCTCAGCGGCACTACAGCTCAAAAATCATGCGCTACAGGCGCTCGCGAACCGCCTCGACCACGTTGGCCAGATCGACGAGGGCCTCGTCATGGCTCTCCATGTCGCGCACCTTGACCTTGCCGGCGGCAAGCTCGTCGCCACCCAGGACTAGGATGAGCTTGGCGCCAACCTTGTCGGCCTGCTTAAACTGAGCTTTGAGCGAACGACCCTGGTAGTCGGCCTCGGTCACGATGCCAGCGGCGCGAAGCTCCTGCGTGATGGCAAAGACGTTCTGGCGCAGCTCCTTGCCGGCATTGGCGACGTAGGCGCACGGGACCTCCTCGGCACCCAGGTCGCTGCCAAAGGCCTGCAGGGCCAGCAGCGCACGCTCAAAACCGACGGCAAAGCCGACGCCTGCCGTGGGCTTGCCACCCTCGAGCTCGACCAAGCCGTCATAGCGACCGCCGCCACCGATGGAGCCGACGCCGGCGCCGGGAGCCTCGACCTCAAAGACGGTACGGGTGTAGTAGTCCAAGCCACGCACCAAGGTGGGATCCTCGACATACTCGATACCCGCCGCATCCAAATAGCGCTTGACCTGCTCGTAGTGCTCGCGGCACTCATCGCACAAGTTGTCGCCCATCAGCGGTGCGTCGGCCATGATCTCGCGGCAGTGGTCGTTCTTGCAGTCGAAGGCACGCAGTGGATTGAGCTCGGCGCGCTCGCGGCACTCGTCGCACATCTCGTCGGCGTGATCGAGGATAAACTGCTTGACCTGCTCGCGATAGGCCGGACGGCATTGGGCATCGCCCATCGAGTTAATGAGCAGACGGAGCTTGGAAAGATCGAAACCAAGGCGCTTGTAGAACTCCATGAGCATGATGATGCACTCGGCGTCTGCTGCCGGATCGGGAGCGCCGAGCCACTCGATGCCCACCTGGTGGAACTGGCGCAGGCGACCCTTCTGGGGACGCTCGCCACGGAACATGGCCTCGGCATAATAAGCCTTAAACGGCGTGGAGCCCTGGGGCACCAGGTTGTTCTCCACGACGGCGCGCACCACACCGGCCGTGCCCTCGGGGCGAAGTGCCAGGCGCTGCTTAGGCTTGAGCTTGGTGTCGGTGCCCTCGGTAAAGACGCGCTCCAGGTTGGCGCCGCTAAAGACGCGGAACATCTCCTTGCGAACGACGTCGGTCGACTGGCCGATGCCGTGGACAAAGACGTCCACCTGCTCGATCGCGGGCGTCTCGATGGGCTTAAAGCCAAACGGCTCGAATACGCCGGCAGCAATCTGCTGCATCTTTTGCCAGGCGCGCATCTCGGCGCCGATAAGGTCGCGGGTTCCCTCCGCCTTCTGTGCCTGCATGGGCAAACACCTTTCTTTTGTATCGCGTCATAGATAGTGGACATTATACGGCACAAAGCAGCAACGCGGCGGCGCGTCTGACCGAACGAGGGTATGGGGACTCGTTCGGCCAGATGCACCGCCGCTGTTTGTGATCCGCTTTCCTCCGTCCCCTTCGGATCACGTGATCTGTTGGGGACGGAGGAAAACGGATCATTTCGTAGGCCCGTGGCCGCCTTGGAAACCGAATGATGGTACGAGCATCCATTCGGCTTCCAGGGCAGCCACGGACAGAACGGGGCGAACAGAAAAGAGCGACGGACGTCTACTCCCCCGCCACGCTCGCGCGCAGCTTGGCGGCGATGGGCTCGGATGCCAGCAGGAACACGAGCATGACCACGGAGCACGCCAAGCAGACAATCCAGGTACTCACAAAGGAGCCCGTGGCATCGAACAGCACGCCCGAGACAATGGCGCCCACGGTGCCGCCGACCATCTCGAGCGAGGTAATGGTGCCCGTGACCTTGCCGAGATCGGCCATGCCAAACTGCTTGGACGCGGCGATAGTGGGCGTAATGGTGCCCATGCACGTTCCGATACCAAAGCTAATGGCAGCCACGATGGGACCAAGATCGGTCGCGGGGAAGCACAGGGCAACGCAAGCGATAATGCACGCAACGGATCCCAGCACGTTGCCAAAGCGCAGGCCAAAGCGATCGTAGATGGCACCGAGCGAAATCTTGGCGATAACGACGGTGACCATATAGGCCGAAAGCACCGTACCGGCCCACATGGGGTCGTGGCCACCCGTGACGATCTTGGCGCCGTTGACGGTAACGCTCGTCATGTTGGTGACCTGGTTGGGCAAGATGGCGCCGTTAACGAGCCCCATAAAGAGGAAGGCGACGACAAGCAGCCAAAACGCCGGGCTCTTCTTGATGCGAGACCAGCCAACGTTAACCTCAGGAGCCGTGTGCTCGTCCTTGTCGCCGGCCGTCGAGACGGACGGATCGCCCGGGTTCTCGCCGAGCGGCTTCAGGCCAATCTCGGAAGGCTTGGTGCGGAAGGAATAGGCCGTGATGGGCAGCGCCGCCACCATGCAGATAGCCGCCAGCACCAGGAAGGCAGAACGCCAGCCAACGCTCACGATAAGCGAGCTCACGATGGGAGACAGAATAGCGCCGCCAAAGCCCGAGCCCGAAAGTGCGATGGAAATGGCAAGGCCTCGCTTGGCCGTAAACCAGTTGGCAGTGACGAGGCTAATGAGCAGGCGGGGCGAGGCGACGGCAAAGCAGCCCGAGACGGCAAAGAGCACGTAGACCTGCCACAGCTCACCGACAAAGCTCATACCGGCAAGAACGGCAGAGGTAGCGATAACGGTTAGCGAGCCCAAAACGCGACCGCTTACTTTATCGGCAACATGGCCAATGACAAGCGATCCGATAACGCTCACCACGGTGGAGATGGCGTTGGAGATGTTGTACTGCGCAAGCGTAATCCCGAGGTCGCTTACGATGAGCGGCTGAAACAGGCTCATGCAGTTGACGAAAATGGTGTAGCACGTGGCCATGATCACAAAGCCAGAGACCACCACGAACCAGCCGGGGAAGAACTTACGTTGTTGGGACATACTGTTCCTTTTTTTAAACAAACGAGTAGCAAGATTGGGTGCTACCGGTGGTCGGCGATGTAGCCCAAAGCGACGGCGGCATAAGCCGCGGCGCCAAGGGGAAGCTCGGCATCGCTAAAACGTGCCTTGGGATGATGCTGAGCAAAATGCTCGTCCGTATCAGTCACGGCAGCGCCCACGGTAAAGTACGCACTCGGAATCTCGCTCGAAATCAACGCGAAGTCCTCGCTCGCCATGGCGTGGAACAGCGGCAGGAAGGCGGCCTTGGGCAGCACCGCGCCCACGTAGCCAAGCGACGCCTGCGTCATATCGTCATCGAGTACGAGCGGGGGAACATCCGAGAGCGTCTCGAGGGTCGCCGGCGTGCGGTACGTTGCGGCCACGCCGTTGACGACCTCGGCGATGCGGGTCTTGAGGTGCTCCATGAGCTCGACGTCGAAGCCACGCAGCGTTCCCTCGAGCACACAAGTGTCGGGGATGACATTTGCGGCCAGACCGCCGGCGAACTTACCAACGGTCAGTGCGACCTCCTTGGCCGCCGGCACCTCGCGGGAGATGAGCTCCTGAAGTGCCAGATGCACATGGACGCCGGCCGTGATGGGGTCGATGCAGATTTCGGGGCTCGAGCCATGACCGCCCTTGCCCTGCAGCGTGACGCGGAAACCGTACACGCCCGAGAGCGCCGGACTGCCGTAAAGCACCAGGCCAAGCGGCGACTGGCTATTGACATGCATGGCAAAGGCGACCTGAGGACGCGGGTTCTGTAGCAGACCGTCGGCGATGGCGGCGCGGGCACCCTCAAAGGTTTCCTCGCCCGGCTGGAACAGCAACTTAACCGTGGCGTTGGCATCAACAAGCTCTGCCTCGCGCGCTTTGAGCATACGAGCCGCACCAAGCAGCGCCGTCGCGTGCATATCGTGACCGCAAGCGTGCATGCAGCCGTTGGTGGATGCAAAGGGCTCGCCGGATTCCTCGGCAACGGGCAAGGCATCCATGTCGCCACGCAGCATGATGACCGTACCGGCCTGTTCGTCCGTGCAGACGCCATTGCCCTGGGCCGCGGCGGCACCGGCGCCGACAAGGCCCACAACACAGGAACCATCGACGAGCGTGGCAAATGGGATGTCCATCTCGGTCAGGCGCGCTTGGATATACGCAGAGGTCTGTGGGAGGCTATTACCCAGCTCGGGCATCTGGTGGAGATCGTGTCGCCACGCAGCGAGCTCGTCTGCAAAAGCCTGAGCTTCTGCAACAAGACCGTCACCGATAGCGGTCTGCGCCGCTGCGGTGGCCTTGGGCGCTGATTGCGGTTGAAGATCGGACAAAGCTGGTGCCATAGATGCCCTCCAGTATCGTTTTTGCAGCAAGCACTTTGATAGCGTAAAGTGCAAGGTACTACTTTAAGGGCGAGGCATAAAAAATGCCGCCCCGGGAGGGCGGCGCAACAAGTTGTTTACAATTGCGGACGCGGCTTTCGACGCAAAAAATCGAAGTGAGTCTCGCTCAAGATAATCGACAGGAAGATGAGCGCGAAGCCGGCGAGCAGGCGCGAGGTGAGCGCCTCCCCCATCAGCAGCACCGAGAACAGCACACCCGAAGGCGACTCCATCGAAAGGAGCAGCGAGCCCGTCGAGGCCGGGACATGCGCCAGGCCGACGTTTTGGATGAGCAGAGCCACGCATGTGCAGCCCACCGAGAGAAACGCCATCGCAGTGATAAAGCTCGGCGTCCACACGGACAGAGGCGCTTGGGTCTCGAATAGCAGCGACGTTGCCAGGCTCAGCACGCCGTTGCCCACAAACATCCAAAACGTGATGACGTTGATGTCCATTTTGCGACCGTACTTGGCAGTCACCGCCATCTGGATGGCGAAAAAGGCCGCACCCGCCAGCGTAATGACGTCACCAATGTTGAATTCAACGCTATCGAGTGCGACGAGGCCAATGCCCGCTAGGCACAACAGCGCGGCACCCAAGTTGTAGCGCGTGAGCTTTTCGCCGCTCAGAAAATAGCTCGCGAACGGCACAAGGATGCAATACGTGCCCGTCAAAAAAGCATTCTTGCCCGCCGTAGTATGTGCCAGACCGACCGTCTGCAACGCATAGGCCGTCCACATGAGCACGCCCATACTCAGGCCAACGATCAGGTTGCGAGCGTTGAGGTGCGCGATGATGCGCTTGTGGAAGACGGCAAACATGACCAACGCTGCGGGCAGAAAACGTACATAGAGCAGCGCGAACACCGGAATGGTGCCGAGTGCGTCCTTCATAGTGGTAAAGGAGTAGCCCCAGATGACCGCCACCGAAAGGAGCAGAACCTTCCAGAACAACGGCGAACGAGCACCGGCACCACGGGAGGTGCCGCCCGCACCCAGGTCCTCGCGAGCAACAGGGCTATCGGGCATGTTTTCAATTTCGTTGGCAGCGTATTGGGCCATGGAACATCCTCACACTCAAACTGGGCGTGGTGTCCGCACGCGTATGGCTGCGTGCCGCCTCATGGTCAAATAAAAACGGGACGCGCCGGACCCCCGGCACGCCCCGCTACTGTAGCAACAACCAGCGTTGCACCGCAATCCAGCCCACTAAAGCGTCAGCAAAGTGAACCTCGATGTTTTGTCAATGTCACGCTGTTGCACTAAATAAGCTTCGTGCTTTCAAGCTTTTCGATGATCCAGTCGTTGGCCTTGATGACCGGGCGGCGGAAGACGACGCCCAGGCCCAGCGACGGAATCAGATAGCTCGCCAAGATACCCAGCTCAACCCAGTACTCCATATGGTAGGCGCCAGCCATGGCGGCGTGCATGGCGTTGATGCCGTGGGTAAACGGCAGGAACGGGTAGATCGCCCGGAACACGGGGCCGGTCATCTCGATGGGGAACGTACCGCCTGAACCGCCGACCTGCATGACCAACAGCACGACAGCGAGCGCCTTGCCGATATCACCAAACGACACGGTGAGCGTGTAGACGATATTGGAGAACACGAGACTCGCGACCCAGCCCGCCAGCACAAACTGCAGCGGGTTGTCGCACTGAATGCCAAAGAACAGAATGTCGCCCGCGCACACGAGCGTTGCCTGCAGCAAGGCCAAACCGCCAAAGAACAGGTAACGGCCCAGATAGATCTCGTGCAGGCGTACGGGGATGAGCTCGTTGATAAGCTCATCGTCAACCGAGACCTTCATCATGGCCGCCAGAACAATCGAGCCCACCCACAGCGACAAAATCGTGTAGAACGGCGCCATGGCCGAACCGTAGTTGCGGATCGGATAGACCGGCTTGCGATCGAGCGCAACGGGGCCAGAAAGCGACACGGCGAGGCCCTCGGGGTCGTTGCCAATCATTGTCTTAATCATGGCCAGGTCACCCGACATCAGAGCGCTATCAAGCTCGTCCTTAAAAGCGCTGATCTTGTCCGACGCCTTGCCCAACTGATCAGAAGCCTTGTTGACCAGCGTCGCAGCCTTGGAGAGGCCCTTTGCGAGCGAGCCAGAGGCGTCGGTCAGACCGCTCACGGCGCTATCCAAGTCACCCGAGATACCGTTCAGGGAATCCAGAACGCCCGAAATGGTCTTCTTGAGCTCCTTGGCCTTAACCGAGAACGTGGAATCGTAGTCGGACTTGGCTCCCGAGATACCCGCCTTGGCATCGGCGATGGCCTGGTCGACCTCGGCACGCGAGTTGTCGACCTCCGCCATGCCGTCCGAAAGGGACTTTGCGGTCGCCGTCAGGTCCTTCGCATTGTTGCGGTACTCCACGGCAATTCTGCCCAGCGACGTCGCAGCGGACTCGAGACCGTCTTTGAGCTTGTCATCACTCACCTGGTCGGCAAGGTTGCGGAGCTGATCGGCCATCGCATCGATATCGTCAGCACGCGTATTGAGCGCCGCTGCGGCTTCGTTGAGCTGAGACACCGTAAGGTCAACATGCTGATTCGCGGCATCGAATGCCTTCGCAAGCTCGGCGGACACGTTGTCGAACGAGCCCGCGCTTCCGTCAATCGCCGCGTCAACGGCATCGTTGGCGGCCTTGAGCGCTTCCTTGGAATCATTGATGCCGCTCTTGGCGTGCTCCATCAGCTGCTTCGTCGACTCATCAACGGTGCCCGTCTGCTTGAGCATGCCGCCCGCCGATGTCAGTGAATCGGACGTGGAGCTCAAAATGCCCGCGAGCGACGTCGCACTCGTCTGAACGTCCTGCAGGTCCTCGACCGAATCGCCCAGCGTCGAGGACAGATTGGCGATAAAGTTGCTCACCTGGTCGGTACTCATATAGTCTGTCTCTTATACA
>DXZN01000024.1:0-21842 GCA_019419645.1 Collinsella sp.
GGGTGTCATAGTGAGCGGACAGCGTGTGAGCCATGGCGTGGTCGATACCCAGGCCAACGTTGGAGAAGCCCATGCCGGCGACATACTGACCAAGAGCCATGCCCTCACGGCCGGAGCCGGGCTGGCCGGACTTGGCCTCGGCAACGGAGTCGCGCAGGTTCTCGCTGATCAGCTTAATGGCCTCAAAGTGGAACATATCGGAAAGCTCCCAAGCGCCCTTGGTGGTGTAGCCCTCGATGGCGTGGGTCAGAGCGTCCATGCCGGTGGAAGCGGTCAGGCCGGCAGGCATGGAAGCCATCATGTCGGGGTCGACGACGGCGACCTCAGGGGCGTCGTTGGTGTCGACGCACACGAACTTGCGGACCTTCTCGGGGTCGGTGATAACGTAGTTGATGGTCACCTCGGCGGCGGTACCGGCGGTCGTCGGCACGGCGATGGTGAACACGGCGTGGTTCTTGGTGGGAGCAACGCCCTCGAGGCTACGGACATCGGCGAACTCGGGGTTGTTGATGATGATGCCAATGGCCTTGGCGGTGTCCATGGAGGAGCCGCCACCGATGGTCACGATAGCGTCAGCCTCGGCGGCCTTGAAGGCCTCGACGCCGTCCTTGACGTTCTGGATAGTGGGGTTGGGCTTAATCTCGGAGTAGAGGCTCCAAGCGATGCCGGCGGCGTCGAGCTCGTCGGTCACCTTGGCGGTAACGCCAAACTTGACCAGGTCGGGATCGGAGCAGACGAAGATCTTCTTGTAGCCGCGACGCTGGAGCTCGCCGGGGATCTCCTTGATAGCGCCGGAACCATGATAAGAGATGGTATTGAGAACGAAACGATTAGCCATTGATAGCCTCCCATCGTGTGCGGGGCACCCATTACGCCCCACGCTATGAGTCCCATCCTAACGCTTTTGAAACAAAAAACACGTGAGAACATCAAAATTGTTAAAGCGTTTCAACATAATAACGGAGCCCCAGTCCTTCCCTCCCGACAGCAGCGAAGACTAGATTATAGGAGCAATCGCCCAAAGAATACGACCAACTCAGTCTATAAATTGTTTCTGTTTTAGCAATATATGTTTGACAATACGTTTATAAAAGGATACTTTATAGTAAATAAAATGTATGCAGCAAATAGCGTCATTCATTTTGTTAGAAATTGCCCATGCGGTTATTGCAGCTGCATGTACCGCAACGTACAGCGCAATTCTCCGCACGAAGTAGAAGACGGTTCCAATTCGATCGAGGCGATGACGCGTGATGGCTACTGGTCCTAAATCGAGCAAGACGGCTACAAACGAATATCGAATCTCAATTGAAGGTAATCCTTATCCGCATACTCTGGCTCTCATCAACCCAGCGGGAGACAACCTCAACATCAAAAGACATGGGTTCACGGGTCCACTAGGACAGCTATCGAGTCTTAAATATACCGTTTATGACGATGCGAATGAAAAACTCTTCACTGTCGTCGACGGTGGCTTTAGCAACATGCCCAGGGTTGCGCTCATCATCGAACACAAGGAAGTTGCGGTGTTCGATTATGGTCTAAACAGACTTGAGATGAAGTGCGTAACGAACATACCGAATTACGCAATAAAAGGTAACTTCCTATTTGGAGATTACGATATATTCAGCCAACAGGAAGTGAAGCTATCTTCAGTTATCGTCCTTCAATGTGATAAACAATCGTGCTTTAGCATACAGGTTTTGGATAAAGCCGAATTAGCCGCCGCAATTGGAATACCTACAGCCATTGCCCTTCTTAGGGCTCGGATTGAAGAGCATCTCGAATAAATCGCAAAAAGCAGTTCGTAACAACATTCAGGAGCTAGATAGTTTTTCTGGCTCCTGAATGTTGTTACGAACATGCGCCTTAGCGCTTAAGACTCGTGGTCTGCCAGTCAGCTACGATGCGGGCCCATTTCCTGTGCAAGTCGCGTTCGCGATCGATAAACATGATGGCAAACGCGATAAACAGCAGCATGCTCGCCACCGCAATGGCGTGCAGCCCCATGCGCTCGATGCACCAGTTGCCCAGCACGGCGCCAAACACAAAGGTGAAGATCACGCCAAAGTACAGTGCGCCGTTTTCCAAAAAGCCGCGCTTGTGGGTGATGATATAGTCGTCCACGTTTTGCAGGGCGTTGCGCAAGTTGCCGATGCACATGGTCGTAGCGATGCCGTGACCGTGGATCTTGCGGAAGCTCTCGACCTGCATGCCGCAGGCAAACGAGGTGAGGCAGTTGGCGAGCAGGTTGAAATTGCCGCCCGGGATAAAGCTCACGCCCAGCAAGATGACGGCTTCAAAGAACACCGTTACCTGGCGCCAGTGAATCACGCTGCCAAACCGCTCATGCACCAGGTCGGCAAGCATAATGCCCACGGCAAACGACACCACGGGGAAGAAGTAGCGTCCCGCAAGTGCCCAGTTGCCCTCCGAGATGCTCACGCCCACGAGCAGGATGTTGCCTGTCTGCGCGTTGGCGAAAACATGATCGCGCCCAATGTACGAATAGACGTCCATAAAGCCACCGGCGAGCGCCAAGATGATGCCCAGCTCAATAGACTCCGATATCTGTTTGGCACGCTGCATCGTCGTGCATCCTCCTTGTTGACGACTCTCTCGTGCGTTGGCGGAAACATAGCCGCCGTTCATACTGTAACCCATTGACAACATGGCGTGCGCGCGAGACGGGTTCTCCAACGCGCAGATACACAGTCTGGAAACAAACGATCCCCGCATCGACGCGCCGATCCCCAGCTCATGTACTCCCCCAGTCTTTTTAGCCCCGCCCCAAAAAGACTGGTTACAATTACGTGCAGCATACAAACACCGGGAGGGATCGTGGCAAAAAAGCCTCAGCACGCTCAGAACAACCAGCGCAGTCAGCAGGGCAAACAGGGCCAGCAGCAAAAGCGTGGCGGCAAGGCCCAGGGCGGCCACGCCGCTCATACCCCGGCAGCGCCCGCCCGCCCCTGGCGCCCGGGCCGCGATAAATTCCTCCCCGTCAGTCGAGCCGACATGGATGCACGCGGCTGGGACCAGTGCGACTTTGTCTACATCTGCGGCGACGCCTACGTGGACCATCCCAGCTTTGGCATGGCCATCATCAGCCGCGTCCTCGACGCGCACGGCTACAAAGTGGGCATCATCTGCCAACCCGACTGGACCGACCCCGCCAGCATCACCGTGCTCGGCGAGCCGCGCCTAGGCTTTCTCGTCAGTGCCGGCAACATGGACTCTATGGTCAACCACTATTCGGTGACCAAGCATCGCCGCCACACCGACGCCTATACCCCCGGTGGCGAAGAGGGGCGCCGTCCCAATCGCGCCGTCACGGTCTACGGCAACCTCATCCGCCAGACGTTTAAGGACGCCCCCATCATTATCGGTGGCATCGAGGCAAGCCTGCGTCGCCTGGCCCACTACGACTACTGGCAGGACAAGCTCAAGCGCTCGGTGCTGCTCGACTCGGGCGCCGACATCCTCATCTACGGCATGGGCGAGCACGCGATTGTCGAGATCGCCGACGCGCTCGACGCGGGACTGCCCGTCGACCAGATTACCTATATCAACGGCATCGTCTACCGCACCAACTCGCTCGACGAGGTCTACGACTACGACCTGCTGCCCAGCTGGGACGATCTTGCCGCCGACAAGCTCAACTACGCGCGCAGCTTTAACGTGCAGCAGCAGAATATGGACCCCATCACCGGCCATCGCCTGGTAGAGCCCTATCCCAACAGCGTCTATGTGGTGCAAAACCCGCCGTCGACGACACTCACCACCGACGAGATGGACGAGGTGGCCGAACTCCCCTACGCACGCGATTGGCATCCCGATTACGACGCGGCGGGCGGCGTGCCGGCCTTTGCCGAGATCAAGTTTTCGATCAGCTCCAACCGCGGCTGTTTTGGCGAGTGCTCGTTTTGCGCCCTCACCTTCCACCAGGGCCGCGTGTTGCAGATGCGCAGCCACGACTCGATCATGCGCGAGGCCGAGCTGCTCACGCGCGATCCCGAGTTTAAGGGCTACATCAACGACGTAGGCGGACCGACGGCCAACTTTAGCCGTCCCGCCTGCGACAAGCAGCTCAAGCACGGCGTGTGCAAGAACAAGCGCTGCCTATGGCCGAGCGTGTGCAAGAACATGGTGGTCGACGAGAGCGGCTACACGCAGCTGCTGCGCGACCTACGCCAGCTGCCGGGCGTCAAGAAGGTCTTCGTCCGCAGCGGCATCCGTTTTGACTACACTATGGCCGATGCCTCGGACGAGTTTTTGCGCGAGCTGCTGGAGCACCATGTCTCGGGCCAGCTACGCGTGGCGCCCGAGCATGTGAGCGACGCGGTGCTCTCCGTGATGGGCAAGCCGAGCCGCGCCGTCTACGATGCGTTCTGTCGCAAATTTGAGCGCCTGAACCGCGAGTACGAACTCAAGCAGTACGTGGTGCCGTATCTGATCTCGAGCCACCCCGGCTCGACGATGAAGGAAGCCGTGGACCTTGCCGAGGCCGTGCGCGACATGGGCTACATGCCCGAGCAGGTGCAGGACTTCTACCCTACGCCGTCCACCATGTCGACCTGCATGTACTACACCGGCGTGGACCCGCGCACCATGGAGCCGATCTACGTGGCGCGCGACCCGCACGAGAAGGCTATGCAACGCGCGCTCATCCAGTATCGCAAGCCCGAGAACTACAAGCTGGTGCGCGAGGCGCTAGAGAAGGCCGGGCGTCGTGATCTGATCGGCTATACCAAGCATTGCCTGATTCGCCCCGTGCCGCCACGCCCGGGCGAGACGTCTGCCGGCGGTGGGCATGGCACCGGCAAGAAGGGCGGCAAGGCCCACGGTGGCGCCGCCGGCAAGGGGCCCAAGGGCAGCAAGGGTCACGGCGGTATGTCCCGCGCGCAGAACACTGCCGGTCGCAATCGCGCGGCACAGGGGCGTCAGGGCGCCAACGGAGGCGGCAGACGCAACTAGCGCGGCGAGGCGGCATGCCGCCGTTGGCGACACGACACGCCCCACCAATAAAATGCCGCTCGCTGGGGCGTCGCAGAACGATTCCCCGGCGAGCGGCCGATTAATATTGTCTATCTCAAAACGTCGTTACTTTTTGTCGAAACGACCATAGAGCGCAAACGAGAGCGCCGCAGAGATAACCCAAGTCAAAGCGATGCAGACGATAATCATGATCAGGTTCATGGGATTGCCGCTTGGATCGGCATAAACGGGCAACGAGGTAATGCCGGGCATAACAAAGCCGAAGCACTTTGCGCCGAGAACAACGGTAAGCGCACCGCCAATGCCATCCGCAATCATCGCAGCGATAAGCGGAGTCCTGTTAGGAACCTGAACGGTAAACAAGGCGGGCTCGGAAATTCCCATAAATGCTGAGAAGGCGCACGTCATTGCAGCGGACTTGAGCTTTTCGTCGGTCATGCGCAGGGCTGCACCAAAAGACGCACCGCTTTCGGCGAGGTTATGGCAGAAAGAGATCGGGAGCAGATAGTCATACCCAAGCGTTGCGATATTGGAAATCTGGATAGGGCTCGTTGACTGATGCATGCCGAAGAGCACGATAAGCGGCATAAAGAAGCCCAGCAGAAAACCGGCAACGGGGCCTAACGTCGAGAATAGCCAAACGATACCGTTGGCAAGACCAAGACCGCACCAGGCACCAATCGGAGCGAGCACAAACAGGTTGACGGGAATCACGATAGCAAGGGAGAGCGCCGGAACGACAACGAGCTTAAAAAGATCCGGCACGACTTTGTCGATTGCACGATATACAAAAGACAAGCCAATGACGCCAAAGATAACCGGGAACACGGAATCGGCGTAGCTAAAAATCGGCACCGCAAAACCGAACAGCGCAAGGGGCGTCTCGCCCGTACCGACAGCGTTGACAATGGTCGGGTACATCAGCGATCCGGCAACACAAAGCGCAAGCGAACGGTTGACCCGGAACTTATCAGCTGTAGACATTGCCAGCAAAAACGGCAAGAAGTAGAACGGGATATCCGAAATCATATTGAATATCGCAAAGTCGCCGGCACCCGTGTCGATTCCAAAAGCCGCGATAGCAGCCAGGATGCCCTTTACGATGCCTCCCGCCACCAGTGCGGGAATGATAGCGGAAAAGATGCCGGTGATGATATCGAATACGCGAGCCGAACCTTTTTGGAGCTCAGGCTGCTCGGCGTCGGCGGAGACCTCGCCACCCATCCTGTCACCTAGCATGGGCTCCAATTCGTCATATACCGACCCCACGCTGGCGCCGATGATAACTTGCCACTGTCCGTCTTTAACCTGCGCGCCCAAGGCGCCGTCAAGCGTCTTAAGGGCCTCCAGGTCTGCCTTGCTATCGTCCTTCAGGTTGAATCTGAGCCTTGTAATGCAGTGCGTTGCCATAACAACGTTATCGGCGCCGCCCACGAGCTCGAGGACACGAGCGGCCAGTTCCTTCTTGTCTGCCACGACAATCACTCCTACCCAAGATCCTCGCCATTAGTGGCGATACATTTCTGATACCAATAGAAAGAGTCTTTACGCGAGCGCTCCGCAGTGCCGTTGCCGCAATTATCCAGATCGACATAGATAAGCCCGTAGCGCTTGTCCATCGTAAGAGGACCGCAGGCAACAAGGTCAATGAATCCCCAGATCATGTATCCGCGCACGTCAACGCCATCGATCACCGCTTCTTTAAGGCACTTTATGTGCTGGCGCAAATAATCGATTCGATACTCGTCGTGGATGCTGCCATCCTCCTCGACTACATCAGATGTACCGAGGCCGTTCTCGGCGATATACAGAGGCAGCCCATAGCGGTCATACATCTGGTTAAGGGTAACCCTCAGGCCAATGGGATCGAGCTGCCAGCCCCACTCACTCGTCTCGAGATAAGGGTTCTTGTTTGCCATGACCAGATTACCCGCAGTCTTCTCCCATCCCTGATCGCAGGTGGATACCTGGGAAAAGTAGTACGAAAAGGCCAGGAAGTCGACCGTGTTGCGAGCGATGAGCTCTTCATCGCCCGGTTCCATTTGAATCTCGATATCACACGCATCGAAATAGCGATTCATATAAGCGGGGTATTTTCCACGAGCCATCACGTCCGTATAGAACCAGTTGGAATACTGGTCGTCGTGAATAGCCTGCATGTTATCTTCGGGACGGCAGGTGGCGGGATACGTACAGAATCGAGCGATCATGCCGCCAACGGGAGTATCGGGCGAAAGACGATGGACAATCTCGACGGCACGCGCATTGGCAACGAACTCGTGGTGCAGGCACTGGAAGATGGCTCGATCGAAGTTCTCCCCCTCTTCGTCTTTGACCAGACAGACCCCGTCCCAAGGCGAAAAACGCGCTGCATTGAACTCGTTAAAAGGCAGCCAGAAATCGACCAGATCGCCCAATTCCGTAACGATTGTCTCGACATAGCGGGCGAAGAAATCAATCGTCTTGCGATTCTTCCATCCCCCATATGTGGTGACAAGATTTACCGGGATGTCATAGTGGAGCATGGTGACGAAGGTTTTAATGCCGTGCTTTTTGCACTCACCCAGCATGCTTCGATACCACTCGATGCCTTCGCGGTTAGGCTCAAGATCATCTCCGTTAGGATAGATTCGGCTCCAGCAAATAGAAGTGCGGAACAGCTTGAGGCCCATCTCCGCAAAAAGCGCGATGTCCTCACGGTAGTGATGATAGAAGTCGTTACCGCGCCTAAACGGGTAGAACTCAACACCATCATCTGCGAGAGCGTTCATTAGTTCGTCATGGCAGAAGGGGTTGTTTTGATGCTTGTCCTCAATCTGGTCATGAGTCCAGGTACCATCCAGCCATCGACAATCCTGCGTCGACTTTCCCTTTCCGCCCTCATTCCAGGCGCCATCGGCCTGCGAGCACGATATGGCTCCGCCCCATAAAAAGTCGGAGTCAAACCCATGTTTTAACTTACTCATTTGCCCTCCTTGATCGGATGCTCCAGCGGATAACCCAATACTAGGAAGAACAAGATGCATAAGATATCGCATAGAAAGCGTTTGTTTATAACATTTTTTTAGATATAATACCGTTTAAGGCATCGATTCTACCGTTCACCCTTGGAACACCCCATGGATTCGAATCTCAAACAGCTGCTCTATACGCATACCGAGACCGAAGAGTGGCATCGCACACATCCGGGAGAGCTCAGCCCGCGATATAACAGGGTGGAAACCACAACCATTAACGGCGAAGAGGTCTATCTGTTTGATTGGAAAGAAACTCTCGACGAAAACCCCGTGGGCCTTATCAAGGAGTCGCGCTTTACCGATATTCCTCCTCATATCAATCGGGATATGGAGCTTAACTACGTGTACGACGGCGTCTGCACGTTTATCGTCAACGGACGGTCACTGCTCCTTAAAAAGGGTGATGTGCTCATTTGCAACACCGGCGTAGTCAGAAGCGTTCCATACGTTAAGGGCGAGCATGATATCGTCATTTCGATCGTCTTCAAAAAAGAAATGTTCGATTCGTTGTTCCTGAGCCAGCTACCCGGCGCGTCACCATTAACGAATCTTCTATTTGATTTTGTGTCCAAAAACCGCGAGGCCCGAAAATATCTCATTCTTCCAGAGGAATACGCCCGACATGCGCGACGCCTCATCGAGATGCTCTTTATCGAATATCACTTTAAAGATGCCTATTCCAATGAACTCATGAGGCACCTCGCCGTCAGCCTATTCCTTGTTCTCATTCGAGGACTGTACCGACGCTCCGCAACTGATAACCAGGCGATCATGTCGGACGAACGCATCGTGTCGATTCTGAATCATATTGAGCGAAGCTACGGCGACTGCACACTCGAAAGCATTGCGAGCGATACGGGTTATAGCACCAGCTATCTCAGCAGCTTGATCAAGCAAAAAACCGGCAAAACGTTTTCGCAAATCAAGCTCAACCAGCAGCTCACAGAGGCGGCATATCTTCTCAATAACACCGAGCGCAGCGTGCAGTATGTAGCCCGAAAAGTCGGCATCTCCAACATGTCATTCTTTTACTCAAAATTTAAAGAAGCATTCGGCGAAACGCCAGGTGCGTTCAGGACGCATCGGTCTAATTAAAGGCGTTATTACTCAGACCGATCAGCTTCGCGCGACACGGGAATGCGCAATCGAAGCAGCGAGCGCATCGCCTCTACCAGCACAAAGCCGGCGATGCCAACCGTGACCACAACGTCGAGCGGTGTGCCCACAAACCACAGCAGCCCCATGAGATACGACCCGGCATTAAACGCAAAGTGCAGCAGAATCGTGTAGCGAAGCTTTCCGGTGGTCACGAGTACCCAACCAAAAATGAGGCCGGCAGCGCCCGCGTAGCAGCCCTGCACCCAGTTCATGTGCATAAAGCCGAAGACCGCCGCCTGCAGCACGATTGCCGCGGCGACGCCCCAGGTACTCGGGGCCGCCCAGGGCACTATGGCGCCGTCCTGCGCGTTCGCGCGGCGCCGGCGCTTCCAGAACGAACGGCACTGTGGATTAAACGCACGCAGCGAAAACTCAAAGATGATGCCGCGCACCAGGAGCTCTTCGCAAAACGGAGCGCCGAGCACTGTGGTCAAGACAGCAAGAAGGCTGGTATCGCCCATGCCCGTCTCCTCGACGAGCTCGCTATAGTCTGCCGCGACCTCGGGCAGCAGCGACAGTACGCCGTCGCATAGGTAGCTAATGACCACCTGCATGGATAGGCCGATCACGACAACGCAGGCAATGCGCTTCCATGCCGCGCCTGCTCCCCCGCCGAGTGGGCGTTCGCCTTGCCGGCGCGCCATGAAGGAGCGGGGCCACAGATAGCGCCACCACAGCAGCGCCATCAAAAATGACGCCGTCTGAGCGGCAGCCTGGAACCATTGGATATCGAGATTGTCGATCGGATAGCCCGTCAGCACCGACACGGCATCGAGAACTGAAAACAGAACCATGCTCAGGGCAATATCGGCAGCAACAACACCAAAACAGGCAAGCGCCCAAATCATCGCATTGAGCATGCCAACCTCCTCAAAACCCGGCACTTAGGGACGTTCCTTAACTGCCGGCAGAAAAGGAACGTCCCCAAGTGCCGGCAGTTTGGGACGGTCATTGTTGACGAGAATCGGGCGCAGCGCCAAAGGCCCCGTTGGGCGAAATGTCGAACGGGAAGGTGCCGCAGCGATTGAACGCGGCGATAAACATGCGGATGGCGTTGGACGGCGTGGTGCCCACGAGCTGGGTTGCCGCCGCGAAGGCCGCCTTTTCCTCGGGCAAGACCTTCGCGACAACCGGGGTCATGCGTTCTGCCATGGCGCTTCCTTTTTGAAACGACGGTGATGCGGATAGATGCGGGCCACGCGGCTGGGCGACGGGCTGTGAAGGCAACCCGATTGGCCCGCATCTGGAGTTTGTTTCTACGGCGTTGGTATTACTTGGTATTCCTAAGTATTACCCCGCAGATAGAATACCATACCCGGCCCTATGGAGACGGAGAAAAACGGATCATTTTGTTGCTGGGTAAGTATTTAGAGCGTGATGATGTCCGAGATATTGAGGGCCCGAGCGTCAGCGAAATCGTGCGTGGCAAGCAACAGCATACGGCCGTCGAGCAAGTCGAGCACGGCCTCGGCGCATGCGTCGCGCGCAGCGATGTCTAGACCGGTAAAGGGCTCGTCCAGAATCACTGCGCCGCCCGGACACAGCAGGGCTCGGGCAATCTCGACGCGACGGCGCTGCCCGCCCGAGAGCTCGGCCACGCGGGCATGCACATCGATCCCCGGTACCAGCAGGCGCAACAAGGCAGCGGCACTCGAGGCATTCACGCGTGCATCGGCGCACACCAGCACGTTATCCAAAGCAGAGGCGTCCTCAACCAGGCGCGTATCCTGAAACACCATCGAGCACGGCGCGCACTCCCCCGCTGTCAACGAAAGCAGCGTCGACTTGCCCACGCCTGAAGCTCCCATCACGCAGATACGCCCGCCCGCGGGCACGTTGAGCACCAGACCATCCAGCGCCGGAGCCCAGGGTGCCCGGTCGCCCACGGCGAGCGCAAGCTCCGCCGCAGCCCCGCCACCAGCAGAGCCGCCCGCACGCCCGCGCAGTCCATGCCCATGTGCCCGCACGGCCGCGCGCCACGCCACGGGTCCCGAAACCCGCAGCAGCCACACCAGCACGCGCTCACACGCCCACGAGGCGGCAACGACCAACACGGTCCACGCCAGCAGATCAGCCGTCTCGATGAGCAGCTTCGCCTGATAGATGCGTTCGCCCACGGTGCCCGTCGCCATGCCGATGAGCTCCGCCGCCACGCCGGCCTTCCAGCTCATGCCGATCACGGCACGCGCACACGAAAGCACAAACGGCAGGACCTCGCGCCAGGTATGGGCGCAAAACAGTCGCCAGCCCCGCACGCCATGCAGACGAAACATCTGCTCCAGCGGTTTATCCGCTTGCGTCAAACCCTCGACCAACGAAAAATACACGCCCGGAAGTGCCATCAAAAAGACCGCCGCAATGCTCACGCGCGCCGACCCCAACCAAATGAGCAGCAGGACCACCACGCAGGCAACCGGTGTCGCCTTAACAAACGAAAGCGCCGGCGCCACCAAGCGGGCAAACGTCAGCGATCGCACCGAGACTCCCGCCAGTACGCCGCCGCACACCGCGGCAAGCGCCAGCCCGCCCAAGATTCGCGCACCCGAGCCTGCCAGAATCGCCCATGTGCCGGCATCGCATACCAGTCGCAGCAACGCCACCACGACGGCGCCCGGCCCCGGCAAAATCAACGGCTGCGCCACGAAACCCGCCATCAGCACCCACACGGCAAGCCAAAAGGCGGCAACGGCACCTGCTGCCGCCACCGCCTTCATACGCTCTGTCATTTGTCGAGCAAACGCACGCACGGGCTACTCCATGCAGTAGAAATCGTCAGCCGGGAGCTTGCCGCCCACGGCGCTCGCGTCCGCATCGGC
The DNA here is from genome assembly GCA_019419645.1 of Collinsella sp. Lineage (GTDB taxonomy): Bacteria > Actinomycetota > Coriobacteriia > Coriobacteriales > Coriobacteriaceae > Collinsella. Next base: position 11,990 of record DXZN01000024.1, read on the forward strand.
CAGCACCTGCAGGTACCCACCGAGCGCCGCCTTCATATCCCTCCCCGTCTGGCACACGAGCATGCACCCGGGAATCGCCTTTTCGGCAATCGCGGCGTTATCCACGATACCCGCATCGACCACGGCCTGAGCCCAGTCCGCCGGCGCCGCGTTCACGGCCTCAACGCTCGCAGCATGGCAGCTCAGGAATTCCGCCACGGCCTCGGGATGCTCCTCGGCAAAGGCACGGCGTACCACGGTCACGCCCGTCAGCAGGCGCGAACCCGTGTCACCTGCCAGCTCATCCCACACATCGGTCAGTCTTACCGGAGCCGACAGCCTGCCTTCGCTCTTTGCGATGGCAGCGGTCTTGAACGGCTCGGGCAGCACGCCCACGGCAGAAGGATCGGCAAGCAGGGCCGACAGCACCTCGGTGGGCTCGCTCTTAAACTCAAGCGCCACCTGGCCGGCCAGGCCCGCGCGCCCCAGCAGGTAGTTCATGACGTACTCCGGCGTGGTGCCCTTGCCCGTCATATAGACGGTATGGCCCGCCAAATCGCCAAACGAGGTCACACTCGCGTCGCCCGTCACAACGTTCAGCACGCCCAGCGTGTTGATGTCGATGACCTGCACCGCGCCCTCAGTCTTGTTATAGAGCACGCTCGCCACGTTGGCGGGCACCAGGGCAATGTCGATATCGCCCTGAATGACCTTGGGCACAATCTCATCGGCGGCAGTATTGATCGCAAAGTCGAACTCATTGTCCGTCTCGCCATCGACTGCCCGGTCCATAAACTGCACCAGACCAATCGAGGTCGGCCCCTTGAGCGAGGCGACGCGCACCTCGACCGGCTCTGCAGCAGCACCGGCGCCGTCCGTGGCAGCCGAGCCCGCGGCGGACCCGGCACCGGCAGCCCCGCCGCCACAGCCCGCGAGTGCGAGCGACAGCGCACCCGCGGCAAGCGCCGAGGCAAACCCCCGGCGCGACATCTCAAAATCAAACGCGCGCATCGCTAGCACGTCCCCTCGTTAGGCATCGTCCATGCGTGATGGTCGGTATGCAGCAGCTCCTCAGCCAGCGGCGAGAGCGGCTCGCCCAAGAACTCGCGGTAGCACGCCTGGACATCGGGATTCTCGTGCGAGAAACGAATGTCCGCAGCGGCATCCAGGCCCCAGAGCACCTGGCCACGCCCGGCTGCCAGCTCGCAGCCGTCGTGGATGGGCTGACCGCCGCCACCGACGCAGCCGCCCGGGCACGCCATAACCTCAACGAAGTCATAGCTCACGCGGCCGTCGCGAATCGCGTCGAGCAGACGGGCAGCGTTGCCCAGCCCGTGTGCCACGGCGACGCGCACCTTAGTGCCATCGATATCGGCGACGGCCTCCTTCCAGCCGTCCAGGCCGCGCACATCGGTAAAGAAGTCGGCGTCGGGGTTCTTGCCCGTCACCAGGTAATAGGCCGAGCGCACGGCGGCCTCCATCACGCCGCCCGTGGCGCCAAAGATCACACCCGCACCCGTGCCAAAGCCCAGCGGCGTATCGAGCGGCTCCTCAACTAGCGTATCCACGCTCACGTGGCTCGCGCGGACCATGCGCACCATCTCGCGCACCGTCAGCGCAACGTCCACATCGGGCGTGCCGCCCTCGCCCACCATGCTCGGCAGCGCGCACTCGGCCTTCTTGGCCGTGCACGGCATCACGGACACCACAAACAGGCGCTCGGGCTCCACGCCCAGCACCTTGGCGTAGTAGGTCTTGGCGATGGCGCCGAACATCTGCTGCGGCGACTTGGACGTGGACAGGCTGTCGACAAACTCGGGGTAACGCGCCTTCACAAAGCGTACCCAGCCCGGGCAGCAGCTCGTGAACATGGGCCAGCTGCGGCTGTCGCCCTCGCCCTTGGCGGCCTTACCCAGGCGCTCGAGCAGCTCGGAGCCCTCCTCCATAATGGTGAGATCGGCCGAGAAATCGGTGTCGAACACGTACTCAAAGCCCACGCGGCGCAGCGCACAGGCCAGGCGCTCGACGGTGGCCTCATCGCGCGGAATGCCGAGCTCCTCGCCCCAGGCGCTACGCACGGCCGGCGCAATCTGCACCAGCACGATCTTGTCGGGATCGGCGATGGCGTCAAACACGGTCTCGGTGTCGTCGCGCTCGCGCAGCGCGCCCGTCGGGCAATGCGTGATGCACTGGCCGCACGCGACGCAATCGGTCTTGCCGATCGGCACGCGCCCGCGGGTGCCCACGGCGGTATGCGTGGCGCGGTTGGTCAGGTCCCAAATCCCTAGGCCCTGTACGCTCTCGCACACCTTGATGCAGCGCATGCATTTAATGCACTTGTCGTTTTCGCGGATGATGGGGAAATCGAAATCCCAGCCCTCGCCCGCCAAATGCCTTTGATACGGCAGATAGAAAATGCCCAGGTCGTTGGCAATGGTCTGCAGGTTGCAGTTACCGCTGCGCACACAGCTCGTGCAGCGTGAATCGTGCTGCGAAAGCAGCAGCTGCACGTTGGTGCGGCGCGCCTCGCGGGCCTTGGGGCTGTTGGTGTGGACCACCATGCCATCGAGCACGTAGTTGTTGCAGGCGGCAACCAGCTGGTCGCAGCCCTCAACCTCGACCACGCACACGCGGCAGCCGCCGATCTCGTTCAGATCGCGCAGGTAGCACAGGGTGGGAATCTGGATGCCGACGGACTTGGCCGCGTCCAGGATCGTGGTGTGCTCGGGCACCACGACCTCGCAATTATCGATAGTGAGCTTGACCATATTGAGTGCTCCGCTTTCGGTGTTATCGCTGACAGTGGGGTTGTTGAGCTCTACCATTCCAGGTTCCTCCCTCCGCGGAACGCGCCAAAACCAAAGTGGTCGCAGCGCAGGCAGCGGCTTGCCTCCTGGCGCGCCTCCTCCTCGGTAAGGCCCTGCTCGACCAGATTCCAATCGTGAATACGCTCGCCGGCCTCGCGCTCACCCAGCTCGCAGCGGCCGCACTCGTGCTTGCCCTTAAACTGAACGGTCGGCAGCTCCACGTCGAGCTTGATCTTGTGGTCGAAGCCCAGATAGCGGTCGATGTTTGCCGAAGCCACGCGGCCGGCGTTGATGGCACGGATGACGGTGGCGGGGCCGGTCTGGCAGTCGCCGCCGCTAAAGAGGCCATCGAAGTTGGGCACGGCACCGTCCGAGTCGGTGACCACGCAACCCCACTTGCAGGCGATGCCCATGTCCTCAAACGGCTTGGAATCGATGTCCTGGCCAATGGCGACAAACACGCGCTCGCAGGGGATGACGCGCTCGGGCGTAGCGGCGGCACGCGGAGCCGGACGACCGCGGCGGGGCTCGCCGATAATCTGCGGTTGCACGCGCAGGCCGCTCACGCGACCATCTTCGCCCGTCTCGATGGCGAGCGGCGCCGTGAGCTCCAGCACCTCACAGCCCTCGGCCTGGGCACCGGCAATCTCGGCGTCCTGGGCCGTCATATCGCAGATGCGACGGCGGTAGACGATGCTTACCTTTTCGGCACCGCAGCGCACGGCGGAGCGTGCCACGTCCATGGCAACGTTGCCGCCGCCGATGACGCACACGCGCTGGCCGCTCAGGTCGGGCAGCTCGTCATCGCCGATGGCGCGCAGCATCTTGACGGCCGATTCCACGCCGGGCGCCTCTTCACCCGGAAGGCCGAGCTTCTTGTCACTGTGGGCACCGATGGCCAGGTAGACGGCATCGAACTCGTCGCGCAGACGGGCGAGCTCCTCGCCGCTCACGGAGTGGTCGAGCTCCACGTCGATGCCGGCGCTCAAGATCCAGTCGATCTCGGCCTGCAGGCGCTCGCGCGGCAGACGATAGCTGGGGATGCCGTAGCGCAGCATGCCGCCCAAGTGGTGGCGCTGCTCAAAAATGGTCACCTTGTGGCCCATCACGGCCAGGTAGTAGGCACAGGAAAGGCCGGCCGGGCCGCCGCCGATCACGGCGACGCGCTTACCGGTGTTGTCCACTACATGTGGCTTGTGGTCGTTGAGGTCGCTATGCTCAACGGCAAAACGCTTGAGGGCGAGGATGTTCATGGGGTCGTCGACCATGCCACGGCGGCAATGCATCTCGCAGGGATGCTCGCACACCAGGCCACAGACGAGCGGTAGCGGGTTGTTCTTGCGGATGACCTTGACGGCGTCGGCATAACGGCCTGCCTCGACGAGCGAGATGTAACCAGGAATGTCGACGTGCGCCGGGCAGCCCGAGACACACGGGACGCGAGCCTCGCGGTCAAAGCCGCAGGAGTGCTCGCGGATGTGGTGCTCAAAATCGTCGCGGAAGCCGCGAATGGCCGTGAGTGCCATGGCGCCAGCTTCGTAGCCGATGGCGCAGTCGCTCGAAAGGTAGATGGTGCGGGCCGTGCGCTCAATCAAGTTGAGCGTGGACTCGTCGGCGCGGCCCTCGAGCACATCGGCGAGCAGGTCGCTCAGCGCGCTCAGGCCCACGCGGCAGGGCGTGCACTTGCCGCAGCTCTGGGTGGAGCACAGGTTGACGAGCGCCGCCGTAAACTCGACGGGGCACGGGGCGAGTGAACTCACCGCCAGACGACGTCCGAGTGCATCGTGCAGGTCGTCCATGACGGCCTGAGCGTGGCTGCGTTCCATTACGTGCAGTCGAGCCATAAGATCCCCTCTCACATGGCAGCCCGGAGGCGAGGCCGGGCGAAATTGCTACACGCACAACACTGACCTAAAAAGTTGTTAGGTCTCCACGCAGTTCGGCAGGCGGTATGAAATGTCACCATCAGCGGTGAAAATGAACATTATCGCAGATAAATGCCATATTTGATAAAACGCGTTACCAAAAACGACAATGCCCCGCCCACGCAATCACGTGGGCGGGGCATTGCTTCAGGCATGCGGCCAGCGACCCTGTTGCTTTTACTTAAGCTCGGGCCAGTAACCCTTGTTGGCCTCGATCATGTCGTCGAGAACCTCCTTGGCGACCTTCATCGACGGCACGGTCTTGTTGAGCGTAAAGGCCTTAAGCGCCTTCTCGTACGAACCCTCGATCGTAGCCTCGACAATGAGCTTCTCGGAGTTCAGCTGCTGCATCATGAGGCCCTGCTGGAACAGCGGAATGTTGTCGCGGCTGATGACCTCGGGGCCGTTCTTGCCAATGTAGGCAGGCAGCTCGACCATAGCGTCGTAGGGCATGTTGGGGATGGCGCCCTTGTTCTCGCAAATGACCAGGAAGCGCTGCTTGGTGTCGTTCTTCAGAGCGATAGCCAGATCGGCAATCCAGTCGCCGTGGCTGCCCGCATAGAACGTGCTCTCGTCGATCTCGCCCGTCTTCTCGTAATGGTCGATACCATCAAAGAGGTTCTTCTCACGCGTCTCCTCAACCTCGTTAGCACGGGTGCGCTCGGGGTTGGAGTGCTCGACGAACTCCTTCTGCTGCAGGTAGTAGTTCAGATACGTGTTGGGCAGGTACTCCGGGAAGCACTCCATGATCTCGTACTCGCCCTTCCAGACGTAGTACCAGCTGCCCTTGGTGTGGCGGTTCTGCTCGGGGTGCTCGTCGACGGCCTCCTCGGGCTTCTTTGCCATGAGCGAGCCCATGCCCTTGAGGTAAGAATCGGGCAGCAGAATCTCATGCTCCTTGATGTACTCGCGCAGCTGCGGGAGCACCTCCTCGCCCTTGTGGCGGATCGAGGTGAACCAACCAAAGTGGTTGAGGCCAAAGTAATCGTACTCAACATCCTTCTTGTCGATATCGAGCGCGGCGCAAACCACGTCGATGATCGCGATCGGCATGTCGCAGATGTTGATGATGCGAGCGTTGGGACGCAGCACACGGCAGCCCTCGGAGACGATGGCGGCAGGGTTGGAGTAGTTGAGAATCCAGTAGTCCTTCTTGGCGTACTTCTCAACGTCATCGATCAGCTCGACCATGGGGAAGATGGTGCGCATGCCGTAGGCAAGGCCGCCGCAACCGCAAGTCTCCTGACCCACGCAGCCGTGACGCAGCGGAATCTTCTCGTCCTGTTCGCGCATGGCGTAGCCGCCCACGCGCATCTGGGCAAACACGAAGCTCGCGTCGGTGAAAGCCGTCTTTTTGTCGGTAGTCACCGTGAGCTTGATGTCCAGGCCAAGGTCCTCGTGCAAAATCCAGTCCACGAGCACGCCGATCTTGCGCTGGCGCTCCTCGTTGATGTCGTACAGACGAATCTCGTCAACGTCGAGCTCGTCCTTGCGCAGGGCGATGGACTTGACGATGCCGGGGGTAAAGGTGGATCCGCCACCACACAGAGTAATGATCATTGTTTACTGCTCCTTCTCAATTGCGTTCTCGACTTTGTCGCGCATCTCGGCGACCTTCATGCCAAAGATGATCTGGATATTGTTACCGTTGCGGTTGATGCCGCTGTTGGGCACGTGGTTGATGAGGTTCTCATCGATGAGGTCCGGGTTCTTAACGTTCACGCGAAGACGCGTAAAGCAGTTCTCGAGCTCCTCGATGTTGTCCTTGCCGCCAAGACCTGCGACCAGGTCGGCAATACCTGCGTCGACGCCCTCTGCGGGAGCCGCGGCAACAGCGCCCTGCTTCACCGCGACAGACGCGGCGGCCTCGCCCTCGGCAACGGACTCGGCGAGCTCGGACTCCTCCTCGCGACCAGGCGTGTGAAGGTTGAGCTTCTTGATGAGGAAGGTGAAGAGGAAGAAGTACAGAGCGGCGTTGACGACTCCAAGCACCAGCATAACCGGCCAGTTGGTCTTATCGACACCGAGGACCAGGTTGGAAACCACGATGTTGATGATGCCGCCTGCAGTCGAAGCGGGCACGGAGAGGACCTTGAGCAGGACCAGGAAGATGCCGGAAAGAACCGAGTGAACAACAAAGAGCACGGGAGCGGCAAAGACAAAGAGGAAGTCCATGGGCTCGGTCACGCAGGAGAGCACGGCGGTGATGATCAGCGGGATAATAACGGCCTTGGTCTTATCCTTGTTCCCCTTGTAAGCGGTGACGATAAAGGCGAGACCGATACCGATGTAGGGCCACAGGTTGTTGAAGGTGTAGCTGTTGAAATACGTACTATCGGAGAAGGGCTGACCCGTCATTGCCATCTCGGCAACACGGATGGGATAGGCGCCGGCAATAACCTGATCACCCAGCGTCAGGGTGCCACCCACATCGGAGAACTGGAACGGGGTGTAGATGAGGTGGTGCAGACCGGTGGGAACGAGCAGCTTGTTGAGCATGCCGTAGATAAACAGACCGATGTTGCCCGACTCCTTAATGATGCCGGCAACGGAGGAGATGGCACCCTGAACCGGAGGCCAAACGATGCAGAAGCCAGCGCCCATGATCCAGGAAATGATGATCATAATCAGGAACGGGAAGCGGACGCCCGAGAACATCGAAAGGGCAATGGGGAACTGCTTGTTCGAGTACTTGTTGAACACGGCACCGGTGATGCAACCAAGGATGATGCCGCCGAACACGCCGGTATCGAGCACCTGAATGCCCATAACGGTGGCCTGGCCGGTTCCGGTAAGACCGAGCATGCCGCTCGCATCGGCAAGAGAGCCGGTGGCGTTAAGCACGATGTTGTTAGCCTGCAGGAACAGGAAGAACGACATCAGGGCAATCAGCGAAGCATGGCCCTTGTTCTTCTTTGCCATGGCGCCGGCGATGCCCACGCAGAACAGAATCGAGAGGTTGTTGATGATAAACATCAGCGACTGATAGACAACGGCGCCCACAAGCTGGAACGGACCGGAGCCCAGTACGGGGACCAAAGCGCAGATGGTCTTGTTGGTCAGAATGATGCCCACGATGAGCAGGATGCCGGCAACCGAGAGATACATCATCGGCTGAACGATCGACTTCGCGAACACCTCCAACGGCGCTTTGAAATTGAACTTCTTTTTTGCGGTCATAGCGGTACTCCCCTTCCTTTTCCGCAAATTAAGACAGATGTGCCCTGGACAAGACCGTGAGCCTTGCCTTATATCAATCGATGTGTGGGCACGTTATGCCTAGAGACCAGGTTCTCCAAGCAGGTTAACAATGTGATATGCGAGATAACTCTTCTCAGCATCGGTAACGACAACGTTATAGGTAGACGACAAGTGGGCGGCTATGGCGTCCGCGCACGAGAATGCGCACGGATACGCCGTTTCATCGATTCGGAACAGCGCGTCTCCGTTGATTTGCCCTGCCGTAGGATCGAGCGCTCGCTGTGCGAAAAACTGCAGGTGACGAACGAAACGTTCGTAAGGCAGCGAGGTGTCATCGAGGGTCGTAGCATAGCGCTTGGAAACAATCGCGAGCACGTCGCGAACAAGCTGGACCGAAACAATCAAACGATCGGAGCGTTGCGGCATGGTGGCGTTGACGATATGCAGCGTAATGAAACCCTGCTCTTCTTCGCTCATCTGAATGCCCATATACTCCTTGATAATCTGCAGCGCACGGCCCGCAAGTGCATACTCCTTGCGATAGAACTGCTGGATCTCGAGCAGCAACGGATTCTCACAGGAGACGCCCTTGCGCTCGCGCTCCAAAGCAAGGCTGATATGGTCTGCGAGAGCAATGAGAATCTTGTCGTTGATATCAACATTGAGCTCTCGACGGAGCATCTGAACAATGTCCTCGGCAATCACGAGGTTGACGGTGGGGATGGACTCCAAAAGATGTGCCAAGCGGTCAATCGTACGCGAATCCTGAGAAGTTCCCTCCTGCAACGCGTAGGTCTTTTCGATCGACGCCTCGTCGATGGCATCGCCGGCATGACGGCCAAAGCAGAGGCCTCGACCGATGACGATGAGCTCGGAGCCATCGTCCGAAGTGACCATTGCGACGTTGTTGTTAAAAACTCGCTTGATAACCACGGTACCCACCACAAGAATTTACTCGGAAAGCCAGACGACAGGCTCTTTAACAGCAACAGGGCCGGAAGCATGCTCACGAAGAGTCGAGTTCTCCGAGCGCTCGCACACGATAACGAAGACCGTGGGATCAAAGCCGGCAGCGCGGACCGTGTCGAAATCGACCTCGACGAGGGGCTGGCCCGCGTCGACATGGTCACCCTGTGCAACAAGCGCATGGAAGCCCTTGCCCTCAAGCTTAACAGTATCGATTCCGATATGCAGCATCACCTGAGCAGAGCTGTCGTCGGACATGATGCCCAGCGCGTGCTCAGTCGGAAACAGCGCCGCAACGGTGCCGGAAACAGGAGCGCACACCGTTCCCTCTTGGGGAACCACGGCAACGCCATCGCCCACAGCACGGCTGCTAAAAGCGGGGTCATTGGTATTTTCTAGATGAACAAGCTCGCCGGAAACGGGAGCGAGGATTTCGAACTCGGAAGCTGCAGTCTTCTGCTCATCCGAACCGCCCATCAGGCGAGAAAAGAAACCCATGGTGGTATGTCCCTTCATAAATATAGCCCAACCAAAATCAAGCGAATGCATCCATAGAGACACACCCGTTCAAAGACTTTGGTTAGGCCCACGTCCGAGGGACTCGGTAACCTTCCGCATTTCTTTTTACGGGAGCTATTGTAGACAAGACCAAAGCCAGAACAATCATTATGACCGGTGAACGGTATCTTATGACCGGTGAACGGTATCTATGCGGCACTTAGGGACGATCCTTTTCTGCCGGCACTCGGGGACACTCCTTGCTCTGGTGCAAAGTAACCTGACCCCTTTACACGAAAAAGGGCTCCGAGCAAAAACATGCCCGGAGCCCTCTGGTCGCCTCGACTTAGAGCGCGACGCGTATGCTACTTGCGCTTGCCGCCGCCGTCGCCGGGACGACGGGAGCTGCCGCCGCGCTTGCCGCCACGATTGTTACCATAGCTGCCACGGTTATCGCGACCGCCGGCGCGGCCGCCG
>DXZN01000024.1:21852-27144 GCA_019419645.1 Collinsella sp.
CGGCTCATTCGAACGACCGGCGCCGCTGCGGCCACCGTTGCCACGAGCGCCCTCGCGACGCTCGCCGCCACGGCCACCCTCGCGACCCCCGCGCTCGTCAAAGCGCTTGCCGCCGCGGGACTCGCCGCTGCGGGTACCACGCTCGTCACGCGAACCACGGCCCTCGCCACCGCGACGCTCGTCACGGCCACTGCGCTCGTCATTGCGACCGGAGCGACGACGGTCACCCGAGCCGCGCTTGCCGCCGCGTGAACCACGGCCCTCGTCCTCGCGCTCAACACGACGACGACCGCCACGGTCCTCGTCCTCGCGGCGACGGCGATGCGCCTCGCCCTGGAACTGCTTGGCACGGCGCTCGGCACGGTTGCCGCGCGGGGCCTGCTCGACGGCAGCAGCACCGCCGCGCTCCTCGGCAGCCATCTCGCGGGCCACGCTCTCCACGGCCTCGTCCACGCGAGCCTGAACGCCCTCGCGCACGCGGGTCTTGCCGCCGCGCTTGGGACGACTCGGACGCTCGCCGTCGCCGCGACGCTCATCGCGGCCGCGGTTGGAACGACCGGCAACATCACCGTAATCATCGCCGTTGCGCTTGCCGTCGCGACGCGCCTGCTCAAGTTTCTTCTTGCTCTTGGACTTGCCGCGCTTGGTCTTCTTCTTCACCTTAAAGGCCGCAGGATCGCGCTCGGGATCAACCGCGGGTGGGTTGGGGCCCACATGCAGGTCGCCGGCCTCGTAGATGTCGGCCGTCTTGTCCATGAGCTTCTCGATCTCGTAGAACTCATCGACATCCTGCTCGGTCACGAACGTGATGGCCCAGCCCAGCTCGCCGGCACGACCCGTGCGGCCAATGCGGTGGATGTAGTCGGTCGGCTCGGCCGGCACGTCAAAGTTCACGACGTAGCGCACGTCGCTGATGTCGATGCCGCGGGCGAGAACATCGGTTGCCACCAGTACGTCGACGGTGCCGTCGCGGAAGGCCGAAAGCGCGCGCTCGCGCTGGGCCTGGCTGCGGTTGCCGTGAATCGCGGCGGCCTTGATGCCTTTGCGCTCAAGGCGACGGCAGCAGCTGTCGGCGCGGTGCTTGGTGCGCATAAAGACGATGGTGCGCTCCGGGCCCTCCTTTTTGAGGAACTCAGGCAGCAGGTTGTTCTTTGCCTCGATGGACACCGGGAACACAAACTGGTCGACGGTGTCGGCGGTCGACGTGGCGGGCGCGATCTCCACGCGTGCCGGGTCGCTCACCAGGTCGGTGATCTCGCCCACGGCCTCCTCGTCGAGCGTGGCCGAGAACAGCAGCGTCTGGCGCTCGGCCGGCGTCTCGCGCACGATGCGGCGGACGGCGGGCAAAAAGCCCATGTCGAGCATGCGGTCGGCCTCGTCGAGCACCAGCACCTTGACCTCGTCCAGGTGGCAGGCGCCCTGCTCGATCAGGTCGACCAGACGGCCCGGCGTGGCGACCAGGATGTCGCAGCCGTACTTGAGCGCCGCGGTCTGCGGCTTGTAGCTCACGCCGCCCACGACGGTCACGGCGACATGGCCGGTGACGTCGGCAATCTTGCTGGCAACCTCGTCGATCTGCTGTGCGAGCTCACGCGTGGGGGTGATGACGAGCATCACGGGGCCGCGGCCGTTGCCCTCGGGCTTCTTGGCACCGCGACGGCGGTTGCGGCCGCCACGCTCGCGCACGGGCTTGGGCGGAGCAATGTGCTCCAGATTGTTCATGGTCGGCAGCAAGAAGGCAGCCGTCTTGCCGGTGCCGGTCTGAGCGGCGGCAAGCAGGTCACGGCCCTCGAGCACTACGGGGATCGAGCCGGCCTGCACGGGCGTGGGCGCCGTGTAGCCCAGGTTCTCGATAGCACGAAGCATCTCGTCGGAGAGGCCCAGCTCCTCAAAGGCGGGCAGGCTCTCGGTAGCGGACTCGACGGCCTGGGCGGCATTGGCCTCATCGGCGGCATCGAAGGCAGCCTGGGTCATGGCCTCGCGGGTCTCGTCCAGAATCTCGGCGTCCGTGACGTCGGATACAGAATTACGCATATGTTGTTGTTCCTTATCTGCACGCGTTATGGACACGGCATGCGGCCGCGCGAGCGTGCTTGGTAGTGCGCTAATACATACAAAAACAGGTGCGCACAGAGAGGACGTTGCTCAGCACGCTGGCGATCGCTTTGGCAGCCCTATCACGCGCCGTCCAGACGCAGCAGCTCTAAGCGATGGAGCAGATTCGCCGCCGGTTAGTATACCCGTGCTTCGCATGCCCCCACGTAAACCACAGATGACGAGGCGGACGGGGCGGGTCTGGGCCAATTGTCTCAATCTGTAACAGATGCTCAGCAAAAACCGGTCCAGCTGTTACAGATCGAGACAAACCCAAACCTCACAAAACAAAATCTCGATCTGTAACAGTTAGAGGTCATTTTTCCCGCTAGATGTTACAGATTGAGATGTTTGGCAGGGACTGACAACGATTGAGCAGCCACCCTCATCTGTAACGAAATGTCATACATTTCTTTCTATACTGGACACCCCCAGGGGGTATGGGTGTATAGTATCGGCAGGTTAACATTTCCAACACCACGCCACAGAAAGGAGAAGCCATGGCCCAAGATAAGTTTGACGTGGGCGGCATGACGTGCGCCGCCTGCCAGGCGCACGTGGACCGTGCTGTGAGCAAGCTCGACGGCGTCGAGAACGTCGCGGTCAACCTGCTCGCCGGTTCCATGATGGTCGACTACGACCCCGCGCAGGTCTCCCCCGACGATATCTGCACCGCCGTCGACCGCGCGGGCTACTCGGCCTCACCCGTCGATGCGGGCACCGGTGCCGCCAGCTCAAGCGGCAGCACGCAAGCCAGGTCCGGCGCCGCCCACATGGAGTCGCCCACCAAAAAATTGGAGGCCGCCGCCTCTGCCATGCGCACCCGCCTCATCGCCTCGATCGTATTCCTCATCCCACTGTTCTACATAGGCATGGGACACATGCTTGGTTGGCCGCTGCCCGGCATTTTCACCGACCATACCCACAGCATGACGCTCGCCCTCACCGAGCTCGTCCTGCTCATCCCCATCGTCTATGTCAACGACGCGTACTTTATAAACGGGTTTAAATCGCTCGCACACGGCGCGCCCACCATGGACGCCCTTATTGCCGTGGGCGCCACCGCCTCCATCGCCTGGTCGCTCTACGCCATGTTCATCATGGCCGACCAATTAGCCGCGGGTCAGGTGCACGAGGCAATGATGACGAGCATGGACAACCTCTATTTTGAGAGCGCAGGCACGATCCTGTCGCTCGTCACCGTGGGCAAATACCTCGAGACGCGCAGCAAGTCAAAAACCGGCGGCGCCATCGAGGCGCTCATCGACCTGGCGCCCAAGACTGCGACCGTCGTGGCAGAGGACGGCAGCGAGACCACCGTCGACGTCGACAGCATCCTTCCCGGCCAGGTCCTGCGCGTGCGCCCCGGCGAGTCCATCCCCGTCGATGGCGTGGTGCTCGAGGGCAGCTCGGCCGTGGACGAGAGTGCGCTCACCGGCGAGTCCATCCCCGTAGAAAAGACCGCCGGCGACACCGTCAACGCCGCCACCGTCAACCGCACCGGCTCGTTTACCTTCCGCGCCACGCGGGTGGGTGCCGAGACATCGCTCGCCAAGATCATCAAGCTCGTCGAGGACGCCAATGCCACCAAGGCGCCCATCGCCCGTATGGCCGACAAGGTCGCCGGCGTGTTCGTGCCCGTGGTGTTCGCGATCTCGGCCGTGACCTTTGTGGTGTGGATGGCACTGACCAGCAGCGTGAACGAGGCACTCACCTCCGCCGTAGCCGTGTTGGTGATCAGCTGCCCGTGCGCGCTGGGCCTGGCCACGCCCGTCGCTATTATGGTTGGCACCGGCAAGGGCGCCGAGATGGGCATTCTGTTTAAGAGCGCCGAGGCGCTGGAGAACCTGCGCAGCGTGGGCACCGTGGTGCTCGATAAGACGGGCACAGTCACCCGCGGCAAGCCTGCCGTGACCGACATTGTGGTTGCCGCGCGCGCCGACGGCTCGCCCGCCATGAGCGAAAAGGCGCTGCTCAAGCTGGCCGCCGCGCTGGAGCGCTCGAGCGAGCACCCGCTGGCCGAGGCGATTATGGCCGAATGCGAGACGCGCGGAATTGTCGCGCGCATGGTCGAGGACTTTGCCGCCGCGCCCGGGCGAGGCGTTACGGCGCGCGAGGGGCAAAACGTCATTGCAGCCGGCAACATGCGCCTGATGGACGAGCTGGGCGTTACCGTGCCCGCGGGTCTTTCCGAGCAATTTGCCGCCGAGGGCAAGACGCCGCTGTTCTTTGCCAAGAACGGCGAGCTTGCCGGCACCATTGCCGTGGCTGACGAGGTCAAGGAAACGAGCGCCGAGGCCATCGCCGCGCTCCGCAAGCTCGGCGTCGACGTACGCATGCTCACCGGCGATAACCGCGTGACGGCCGAGGCCATCGCCCGCCGCGTGGGACTGAGCAGCGAACAGGTTATCGCCGACGTCCTGCCCGCTGACAAGGAACGCCACGTGCGCGAACTGCAAGATGCGGGCGGCAAGGTCGCCATGGTGGGCGACGGCATCAACGACTCCCCCGCTCTGGCGCGTGCCGACGTGGGTCTGGCCATCGGCACCGGCGCCGACATCGCCAAGGAGGGGGCAGATGTGGTGCTCATGCGCAGCGACCTCATGGACGTCGCCCGCGCCATCGAGCTGTCGCGCGCCACGATCCGCAACATCAAGCAGGACCTGTTCTGGGCGCTGTTCTACAACGGCATCGGCATTCCGCTCGCCGCGGGCGTGTTCTTCCCCCTCACCGGCTGGCAACTCTCGCCGATGTTTGGCGCCGCGGCCATGAGTCTGTCGAGCGTGTGCGTCGTAAGCAATGCGCTGCGCCTGCGAACCTTTAAGCCATCAGTTGCGGTGAAATAAGGCGTAACATGCTTAGCTAAACCGCTATTTAGTCCGTATTCCACCGCAACTTTAGGTACTCAACGAAAAGGAGATAATCATGAACTACATCGTTAAAACGTCTGGCCTTATGTGCGGCCACTGCGACGCCACCGTCGAGACGGCGTTGCTCAACGTTGCCGGCGTGACCGACGCCGACGCCGATCACGAGACCCAGACCGTCCAGGTGGAGTGTGCCGACACCGTGACCGCCGAGCAGCTCGCCGCCGCTGTCGAGGCCGCGGGCGAGAAGTTCCATGCCCTGTCCGTAACCGCCGCGTAGCAGACGCTGTCTACTCAATCCCCAGAAGTTGCGGTGAAATACGGACTGTTG
>DXZN01000025.1 GCA_019419645.1 Collinsella sp.
CCCCACCACTCCACCCCCAATATGTTGTAAAACACCCCCGAGCATATGTTCGAAAACACAATATGTTGTGTTTACAGCAAAGGCGGGATGTCACCTGTAGAACCACGTCCGTGAACCTCAACCTTCAAGTTGACCTTGAGGTGATTTTTACGTCCCTTTACACGCCGTTCACATCGCCCCCAAACTCCCCCACCCACGGCACACACGGCCCACCACCGCGTCGATGTCTGGCGAAAAATGGGACGGGCCCCAGATTGCCCATGCGCGCAAAAGTGCGTCTCGGCAATCTGGGGCCCGTCCCCTTTAATATTTATAAATATGCAGGTCAGCGAGGTGCTAGCGATGTGCCAGCGGATGCGCCGCCAGATAGACCTCGGTCAGTTGCGTGCGGTCGACATGCGTGTAGACCTGCGTGGTCGAAATATCGGCATGGCCCAAAATCTCCTGCAGCACACGCAGGTCGGCACCGCCCGCGAGCATATGGGTGGCAAAGGAGTGGCGCAAGGTATGGGGATGGAGCCCCACCAGCCCCACCTGGCGCCCATACCGCTCGCATATCGCATGCACGGCCTGACGCGACAGGCGACGTCCGTTCTTATTTAAAAAGACCGCCGAGGTCTCCGTCCCGTGAGCATGGGCGGCCAGGAGAGTGCGCCCGTCACCTAGATAGTGTGTCAGGGCACGCGCCGCGCTTCCCACCAACGGGGCCAGACGCTCCTTGGAGCCCTTACCGCGCACCAGGACAAACCCGTCATCGATATGGATATCGCCCACATCGAGCCCAACCAGTTCACTCACGCGCAAGCCGCAACCGTAAAGCACTTCCAAGATGGCGTGATCGCGCAGTCCCATCTCGCCCTCGGGAAAGTCTTGATCCAGCAGTGCCGAGACGTCCTCCACCGAAAGGTATTCCGGCAGGCGATCTGCCTTTTTGGGCAGGCGCAACGCCGCCGTCGGGTTTTGGGCCACGGCCCCATCGCGCACCAAAAAGGCATGCAGGCCCTTCACGGCAGCAAGCGCGCGCTCCACCGAGGCGTCGGAATAGCCTCCGTCGCGGCAATCGGCAACAAAGCCCTCCACGACCTGACGGGTCACCTCTTCAAAAGACGCAATGTCAGCCCGCTCCAGATAGGCGCAGTACGTCGTCAGGTCACGACGATAGGCCGCAATCGTGTTGCGCGCCAAGCCACGCTCGACCGCGAGGTAATCGAGATACTCCCCCGCCGCCACGGCGAGCGACGAGGGAGTAGCTTCGGTATGTTCCTTATTCGCCGGCACCCTTAGTCCGTAGCGAGGTTCTTGGGCGTCACCTGCAGACGGTCGACACCCTCGTGCTGGCCGATCGAGGCGCGCACGAACTCGCGGAACAGCGGCTGCGGGTTGGTCGGACGGCTCTTGAACTCGGGATGAGCCTGGGTGGCCACATACCACGGATGTACGTCGCGCGGCAGCTCGACCATCTCGACCAGACGCTCGTCGGGCGAAAGACCCGAGATAACCAGACCGGCGTCCTCGAGCTGGTCACGGAAGGCGTTGTTGAACTCAAAACGGTGACGGTGACGCTCGTAGACGAGCTCCTCGCCGTATGCCTCGCGCGCGAGGGTATCGGCGGCGAGCTTGCACGGATAGGCGCCCAGGCGCATGGTGCCGCCCTTCTCGGTCACGTCCTCCTGCGAGCTCATCAGGTCGATGACACTATACGGGCCGTCCGGATCGAACTCGGAAGAGCTGGCGCCGGCAAGGCCGACCACGTTGCGGGCGAACTCGCACACGGCTACCTGCATACCCAGGCAAATGCCCAGATACGGAATCTTGTGCTCGCGGGCGAACTCGGCCGCGAGGATCTTGCCCTCCAGGGCGCGCTTGCCAAAGCCGCCAGGGACCAAGATGCCCGAGGCGTCACCCAGGACCTCGGAGACGTTCTGCTCGTCGAGGCTCTCGCCATCGACCAGCTGCACGTCAACGTGGCGATCGTAGAACACGCCCGCGTGGTGCAGGGCCTCGATAACCGACAGGTAGGCATCGGGCAGCTGCGTGTACTTGCCCACGACGGCGATCTTCACCTTGTCGGCGTGATGGTTGGCATGGTTCTGCTTGCGCAGGAACTCGTTCCACTCGCTCATGTCGCGCTCACGCGGGTCCAGACCCAGGCGCTCGCAAATGCGCAGGTCAAAGTCCTGCTCGGCAAGCAACTGCGGAACATCGTAGATGCTCGCGCAGTCCTCGTTGGTAAAGACACAGTCGGTGTCGACGTCGCAGAAGCTTGCGATCTTGCCGCGGATGGCATCGTCGATATGGTGGTCGGAGCGCAGAACGATAATATCGGGCTGGATACCAAAGCTGCGGAGCTCCTTAACGGAGTGCTGCGTCGGCTTGGTCTTGACCTCGTGGGCGGCGGCGATATAGGGAACGAGCGACACGTGGATGTAGCAGACGTTCTCGGGGCCGGCCTCCTTGCGATACTGGCGAATGGCCTCGACAAACGGCTGCGACTCAATGTCGCCGATAGTGCCGCCCAGCTCAGTGATGACCACGTCGGAGCCGGTCTGCTCCTCAATGCGGCGGAATTTGTCCTTGATGGCATTGGTGACGTGCGGGATCACCTGGACGGTACCGCCCAAAAAGTCACCGCGACGCTCGCGGGCAATCAGGCTCTTGTAAATGGCGCCCGTCGTAAAGTTAGAATCGCGGGTCAGGTTCTCGTCAATAAAGCGCTCGTAGTGGCCCAGGTCCAGATCGGACTCGTAGCCGTCCTCGGTCACAAAGACCTCACCGTGCTGGAACGGGCTCATGGTACCGGGGTCGACGTTCAGATACGGGTCGGCCTTCTGCATCGTCACCTTGTAGCCGCGTGACTTGAGCAAACGGCCCAGCGATGCCGCGGTAATGCCCTTGCCCAAAGACGAAACCACGCCGCCGGTCACAAACACATGCTTAGTCATATTGAATTACCTGCGCTTCCCGTAGAAGTTGTCCATACACATCTTACGGGTCTTCATTGTAATACTCGAGAAAGAAGCAGTTCGCCATTTTTCACCAAAGTGCTTGCATTTCTCCATCTCGAAACAAAACGCCGCCCGGGACCCGAGCGGCGTAACAACATCTTAGGCGGCAGAACGTTACCGATCGGCAAGCTCGTCCCTGAGCATATCCCGAACGAGCATACCCGCGCGGATGCCTTTCAGATACCACCCGCCACGCTCGGTAAGGCAAATACCATTTGCAAGCTGGCCGCCATCCTCGCTATAACGCGAAACGACCTCGATCAAACCGTCAGAATCCAAGCGCTCAATTGCGGCGCGGGCTCGATACGGAGACACCCCAACGTGCTCCGCAAGCGTTTTGCGCGAGAAGCCATATGTCCCGCCACTTTCGGATTGCTGGGCAATCTCCATCAACACCAGCACTTCGACACGCTTCATATCGTTGACACTCGCACGACCCTTGCCCGCCATGGCAGCCTCCTCTAACCGAGCACGAGCATCCAGCGCGCCGTGCACGACCGACACACCTCACGATGGCAGGTAATATCCATCATGCGGCATCCCGCTAAGGATGAAACAGTTACGATTATTGTATACCGCCCAAATTGTTTTTAGGCAGGTAAACGGCTATTTTTCGCCGAAATAGACGCTTTATTGATCAAAAAGCCGTACCGGGCGCTAACCCGATACGGCCAAAAGGCGATGCAATTACCGCGGTACTTCAAACTTAGCGATGGAAGAAACCACGACGCTCAAACTTGGGCTCGCAGCACACGTTGATGCCCAGTTTACGCAACACCGTCTCGTCCGTCGGCGAGATAATCACGCTAAAGAAGGCATCGCAACCGCGCAGCTGCTCCAGGCCCGAAAGGACACGAGCGGCCGTCTCGCTCGTAGCCGAGGTGATCGACAGCGCCATAAGCGTCTCGTCGGTGTGAAGGCGCGGGTTTTTGCTGCCCAGGAAATGCGTCTTGAGCTTGCTGATGGGCTCGATCGCCTCGTCGCTGATGACCTCGAGCTCAAGGTCGACGCCCGAAACATGCTTGAGAGCGTTCATAATGAGCGAACTTGCGGCGCCCAGGCGCGTGGAGGTCTTACCGGTCACCACGGAACCGTCCGGCATGACCATGGCGCCCACGGGACCACCCGTCAGTTGCTCCCTGGTTAAGGCCGCCGAGCGCGCCGGTGAGTAGTTCTTATCGATGCCGGCCTTCTTCATAATAATCTTGAGACGGTCGACTTGCTCATCGCCCACGCCGGTACGGCGCACATTTTCGACCGCGGTAAAGTAGCGGCGGACGATCTCCATCTTGGAAGCGTCGCGGCAGGCATCGTCATCGGTGATGGCAAAGCCGACCATATTGACGCCCATGTCCGTGGGACTCTGGTAGGGGCTCTTGCCTAGGATCTTTTCCATCAGGGCACGGACCACCGGGAAGGCCTCGACGTCGCGGTTGTAGTTGACCGTGGTCTTGTTGTAGGCCTCAAGGTGAAAGGAATCGATGATGTTGGCATCGTCGAGGTCCGCCGTAGCGGCCTCGTAGGCAATATTGACCGGATGCGTCAGGGGAAGATTCCAGACCGGGAAGGTCTCAAACTTGGCATAACCGGCGGCGGTGCCGTGCTTATGCTCGTGATACAGCTGTGAGAGGCAGGTGGCGAGCTTGCCCGAGCCAGGGCCGGGCGCCGTCACGACAACGAGCGGACGCGTGGTCTCGACGAACTCGTTCTTGCCGTAGCCTTCGTCAGAAACGATCAGATCGACGTCGTGCGGATAGCCCTCAATGGGATAATGCAGCTTGGCGGGAATGCCGAGTGCATTCAGACGATTGCGGAAGACGTCGGCAGCGGGCTGACCGGCATACTGCGTGATAACCACGGCCGCGACAGCAAAACCGTTGCCGCGGAACAGGTCGACCAGGCGCAAGACGTCCTCGTCATAGGTAATGCCCAGGTCGCCACGGGCCTTGTTCTTCTCGATATGGTTTGCATTGATTGCGATGATGACCTCGACGTCGTCGGCAATGCTCTTGAGCATGCGGAACTTGCTGTCCGGCTCAAAACCCGGCAGCACGCGACTCGCATGATAGTCGTCAAACAGCTTGCCGCCAAACTCCAAATAGAGCTTGCCACCAAACTGCGAGATGCGCTCCTTAATGTGAGCAGCCTGCAGCTCGATGTACTTCGCATTGTCGAAACCCTGACGCATGTATGGCTCCCGTCCCGTTTCCATTTAATGTTCTAGGCGATTATAACGGAGCCTGCCCCTCGCAAGGGCCTGGCCACCAACAGGCACTAACCAAACACGCCCACAGCAACCACCGGGGACCTGGATAGCTCATTTGGGATGGGAAACAAGTCACTCCGCACCAACAATGAGAACGTCACAGGCAGAGGACGGACAGCGAGCGCCGTCCAGAACGTACAAGTTGGCATGAAAAAGGCAAGGCATAGACCTTCTGGTCATGCCTTGCCTTTTGAATGACAAATTGTCGTTCTGGGCGGCGCGCAGCGTCAACTGGTTGCGCGGTTCGTAGAACCGCGCAACACAAGAGCGCCCCCTCCCGCGCACGGAACGGGAGGGGGCTAAAGGTAGGAGTCTACCGGTGGGTTGACCCCACCGGACAGACGATGACCAGGTGATCCTTTACAGGATCGTCAAGGTTTCCGTGGGGTACCCGTTGGGTACTTAGAGCATCACGCAAGCGACGGTCAGGATGATGGCGCAGACGACGGAGAGAGCGACGATGAGCTTAAGGGCAAACTTGAGCCAGGTCGTCCACTCGATCTTGGCCAGGGCGAGACCGCCCATGATGGCGCCGGAGGTCGGGGTGAACAGGTTCACAACGCCGATGGCAGAGGAGAAGATCATGACCATGACCTCGGGCGAGAAGCCGAGCTTAACAGCCAGCGGTCCCATGATAGGCATGGAGACGGTAGCCATACCAGAGGTCGAGGGGATCAGGAAGGACAGGCCGAAGTAGACCAGGAAGCTCATGGGAGCGAAGATCACGCCGGACAGGCCAGCCAGAGCATTGGCGGCAGCGTCGAGGACGTAGACGTCGAGGCCGGTGTTAGCCATGAGGACGGAGATACCACGGGCGAGGGCGATGACGAGAACAACGGACATCATGTCGGCAGCGCCGGTGATGAAGGTGTTAACGATCTGCTTCTCGGACAGGCCACCGATGATACCGATCAGGACGGCCATGAGGAAGAACCAGGTGGAAGCCTCGTCGAAGTACCACTGGCCAATGGGCAGGCCGGTGATCAGGGCAGACCAGCCCTGGACGACGGCGTTACCGTCGGCGTCGTAGACAGCGCCAGCGTCGAAGAAGTTGGCGACGCCCTCGTTGAGGTCGGCCAGCGGAATGAAGCCGACGATCATAACGACGAAGGTGAAGGCAAAGGCGATCAGAACACCCTTCTGACGACCGGTGAGCTTGACCTCATTGTGAACCTCGGAAGCAGCCTTGCCGTGAGCCTCTTCGGCGTCCTTGAGCTCCTGCATCGACAGGATGGTGGAACCCTTGTCAGCCTTGACCTTCTTGGCATAGCTCATGACGAAGAAGATGGACATGGCAGTGGTAACAATCCACAGGACGGCACCGAGGCCGATGATGATGGACTGGTTGACCTCAATGCCAACGCCGGTCAGAGCGTCGACGGCAGCGCCGACGGCGAACGGGTTAACCGTGGAGCCCAGGCAGCCGCAGCCAGCGCCGAGCAGGACGGTAGCGGCGCCGACCATCGGGTCGAAGCCAGCGGCCATCATGGTAGCGGCAAGCAGGGCGTAGAAGGGAACGGTCTCCTCGCACATACCATAGGTGGTACCACCGAGGGAGAAGATGAGCATCAGCACGGGAATGAGCATGATCTCGTTGCCCTTAAGCTTCTGCACCAGGACGGCGATGCCGTTGTCCAGGGCGCCGGTCTCGGTCATCATGCCGAGGAAGCCGCCCAGGATCATAACGAAGAGGCAGACGGGCAGAGCGTCAGCGAAGCCCTTAATCGGGGCGGTGCAGAAATCGCTCAGACGGGCGGCAGTAACCGCGCCGCCGGACGTGCCGGAGACGATAACGGTAATCACTGCAACAATTGCCAGCAGAGCAAGAAGAATGGTGAACGATGAAGGCATACCGCGCTTTTTCTTAGCGGTCTCAGTCATAGTTCTCATCCCCCCTTCATAAATCATTTACTGATCTCGCCCGAAGCGGCTCTTCCGTGCCGTGCCTGCCGCTCGATCGAGATTTTTACCAGATAAAGCCGCTCGGGGTGTTCAACAATACACCCCGAGCGAGATGCTAGATGCACTTACTTGAGCGTGGCGTACATGACGGCCTTGATGGTGTGCATGCGGTTCTCGGCCTCGTCGAAGACCTTGGAAGCGGGGCTCTCGAAGACCTCGTCGGTGACCTCCTGCTCGGTGATGCCGAACTGCTCGCACTTCTCGGCGCCAATCGTGGTGTTGGTGTCGTGGAAGCTGGGCAGGCAGTGCAGGAAGATGGCACCCGGGTTGGCCATAGCCATGACCTCGGAGGTGACACGATACGGGGTGAGCTGAGCGATGCGCTCGGCCCAGACCTCGTCAGGCTCGCCCATGGAGACCCACACGTCGGTGTAGATAACGTCGGCACCGGTGACGCCGTCCTTGACGTCGGTGGTCAGCTTGATGGTGCAGCCGTTGGCCTCGGCGATGGGCTTGCAGGCCTCGATGACGTCGTCAGCGGGCATGCACTCCTCGGGGCCGCAGGCCACGAAGTTCATGCCAAGCTTGGAGCAGACAACCATGAGGGAGCGAGCAACGTTGTTCTTGCAGTCGCCCATGAAGACGAGGGTCTTGCCCTTGATGTCGTAGTTGAAGTTCTCCTGGACGGTCAGGATGTCGGCGAGCATCTGGGTGGGATGCCACTCAGTGGTCAGGCCGTTCCACACGGGCACGCCGGACTTAGCAGCGAGCTCCTCGACATCGTCCTGGGCAAAGCCACGGAACTCGATGCCGTCATACATGCGGCCGAGAACGCGGGCGGTGTCCTCGATGGACTCCTTCTTGCCCATCTGCGACGAACCCGGATCGAGGTAGGTGACACCCATGCCCAGATCCATGCCGCCGACCTCGAAGGCGCAGCGGGTACGAGTGGAGGTCTTCTGGAAGAGCAGAACGATGTTCTTGCCCTCGAGATAGCGGTGCGGAACGCCAGCGCGCTTCATGTCCTTGAAGTTCTTGGAGAGCTTGAGCAGGTACTCGATCTCCTCGGTGGTGAGGTCGAGGAGCTTGAGGAAGCTACGGCCGGAGAGGTTAACACCCATGGTTCGTTTCCTTTCGAAGAAATGAATTACGTAAGTAATTAGTGTTGCCCGTTTGACGGGCGAAACCGGTGCGGTTGTAGGGGGACCGCACCGGAAACGGAAAGACTTAGAGGTCCTCGCGCCAGAAGGGCATGCTCATGCAGCGCGGGCCGCCGCGGCCGCGGGAGAGCTCGGCGGAGGGCACGACGAGAAGGTCCAGGCCCTCCTTGTACAGCACGTCATTGGTGACGGTGTTGCGGGCGTAGACGCAGATCTTGCCGGGCTCGACGCACAGGGTGTTGGAGCCGTCGTTCCACTGCTCGCGGGAGGCCGCGATCGGGTCGCCGCCGCCGCAGGGGATCAGCTTGACCTGGTCGACGCCGGTGGCGTCCTCCAGGACGTGCTCGAGGGTGTCCTCGATCAGGCGGATGTTCACGTCGCCCGGGTTCTTGCCGGCGGTCAGCTCGTAGACGCGCAGGGTGCCCATGATGGCGGGGTGGATCGTGAACTTATCGACGTCGATCTGGGTGAAGACCGTGTCGAGGTGCATGAAGGCGCGCGAGACCGGGATGTCGAAGGCAAGGATGCGCTCGACCTTGGAGTCGGAGTTCCAGAAGATGTTCTGGGCCATGATGTCGATAGCGGCGGCCTGGGTGCGCTGGGAGATGCCGACGGCGAGGGTCTTCTCGTTGATGTTCAGCACGTCGCCGCCCTCGGTGTGGAACTGGCAGTCGCGGCGGAAGTACAGGGAGACGTCCTTGTAGTCGGGGTGGTACTTGAAGATGTACTTGCCGTACAGGGTCTCGCGGTTGCGGGTGACGGAGTACATGCGGTTGAGGTTGACGCCCTCGCCGACGACCGCGAACGGGTCGCGGGTGAAGTAGAGGTTGGGCATCGGGTCGATGATCAGGTCGGACTCGGACTCGGAGTTGACCAGGGAGTCGAGGGTCGTGGACGCCGTGAGGGGCATGTCGATCTCGGCCTTGGTCATGCCGGCCATGGTCTTCTTGACGAACTCGAGGTTGTCCTCGATGGAGTCCAGCTTCTCGCGGACGATCTGCGGCATGTGCTGGCCGCGGATGCCGGCCTCGGCGATGTACTGGTCGGTGAACTCGGCGCGGGCGCCGGGGACCTGGTCGAACACCTCGGCGACGAGGTTCTCGAGGTAGAGGACCTCCACGCCCTGGTCCCTCAGGATCTGGGCGAAGGTGTCGTGCTCCTGCTGTGCGACCTCCAGGAACGGGACGTCGTCGAACAGGAGTCGCTCGAGCTCGTCGGGCGGCAGGTTGAGGAGCTCGTCGCCGGGACGGTGCAGGCAGACCTTCCTGAGCTTGCCGATCTCGGAAGGCACGTGCAGACCTTTCGTCATGGCCTCCTACCTTTCTTTCGGGCCCCTGTCAGGGCCGATTCGTTAGCGCCCCTCCGTGTGAGGCGTTATTGCTGACGACATATTTATATCCAAAATCAATCCATACTTCCACCTCGCCCCCGAACGGTTTTATATGAGGGGTGAACGGCATACACATATACTTCACGCATGGCATACTTTGATTAAATAAAGTGGATTTACGTGCTTAAACGCTTTTTAACCGCAAGATCAATTGAAACTAACCTTTGTTAAACCACCCCCAAATTGCATATTTCACGCAACGATATGAATATAATTCGCAATTCTCGCTGTGTCTCAACCATTTTGATTTTTATTCAGAAAAAAGTGCGTCCTATTCATTTTTGACAAACAGATTACCGTTTACCAGACGTTGGATACCGTTCACCGGAAGCTCAGTATAAGGCCCATCGAATACCCGATCGATCTTGCGTCTCCATTTGTAACAACTTGACTTTTTCGGCAGCAAAGACAAACAGACCCGTTCCCCAAAAGGGAGCGGGTCTGCATTCGGTACACCTAGGGTCCAGCAAGGTTTAGGCCTTCGAGAACCTCAAGGGACTAGCGATCGAGCTCGGCCAGTGCCTCGCCCAGAAGCCTCAGGCCCTCGCGAAGAACATCTTCGCTCGCGCAGTAGCCCAGGCGCGCTCCGCAGGGAAGCTCAAAACGGCTACCGGGGACCAACAGCACTCCCCTATCGGCCAGCAGGCGCTTGCAGAACTCCTCGTCATCCTCGGGAATATCCAGCTGGATAAACGAGGTTGACACGCCCTGCGGGGCCGTCCAGGAGACACGCTGCTGCGTATCGATCCAAGCCTGTGCGATATCTCGGTTACCAAACACGATCTTGCGGTTGCGCTCGAGAATCTTGTCCTTGTGCTCGAGCACGTAGGTCGCCAAAGCATCGTTAAACACGCCACCGCAGATCATGGTGTAGTCGCGGTAGGTGCGGATGCGGTTGGACACCTCTTCATCCGCAACGACCCAGCCCACGCGGGCTGCAGGCGTCGAATAGGTCTTGGACACCGAGTTGGTGACAATGGCCCTCTCGTACACGTCTGCCATCGACATAAAGGACTCGGTGTTCTCGAGCGGCAGATACACCTCGTCGCACAGCACGTAGGCGCCCACCGAGCGGGCAATCTCGGCAATCTGCCCGAGCATGTCTGCATCGAGCACCGTACCGATGGGGTTCGATGCGTTATTGATGCAGATAAGCTTGGTATTGGGGCGAACGAGGCGCTTGAGCTGTTCGATATCGGGTTTCCATCCGAGCTCCTCGCGAAGCTCCCAATACTCGACCTCGGCACCAAGCGTACGCGGGATCTCATAGAGCGGCGCATAGGTAGGCCACTCGGCAATCACGTGATCGCTGGGCCCGACAACGGCCATGATGGCGTTGAGGTTGGCGCCCGTGCAGCCATTGGTCTGCAGAATGTGATCGGGATTGACCTCGCAACGATACAGCTTGGCGACCTCGGCCTTAAACTCCGGCGAACCCTCGATCCAGCCGTAGTTCATCTTCTCGCGATCCAGACGCTCGTAGAACGTAGCGCCGTCCTGCTCGTCGAGCGCGCGAAGCTCGCCCATGGTCAGCGACGAAATCGTCGACTGGGCAATGTCCCACGTAGCGCTCTTCTCCCAAACGTTGAGCCATTCCTCAACGCCAATTGTCTTGATATCCATGACTAAGCTCCAATCGCTAGAACACGGGGATGATGCCGGCAAAGGTCATGGGAATCGAGATGATGCCCAAAAGACAAAGAAGCCGACACCGTTGGGGTATCAACGTGACCGCCTCTAGACATAATGGACACCTTATCTGATGCTAATTTAACTTATTAGACAAGAATGGGGCGGTGCGAAAAACCCGCACCGCCCCATTGGGAGACATCTAATGGCAGCTAGATGTTTGTATTAAGACCCGTACGGTCTATGAAAACCTTAGAGGTCCTCGCGCCAGAAGGGCATGCTCATGCAGCGCGGGCCGCCGCGGCCGCGGGAGAGCTCGGCGGAGGGCACGACGAGAAGGTCCAGGCCCTCCTTGTACAGCACGTCATTGGTGACGGTGTTGCGGGCGTAGACGCAGATCTTGCCGGGCTCGACGCACAGGGTGTTGGAGCCGTCGTTCCACTGCTCGCGGGAGGCCGCGATCGGGTCGCCGCCGCCGCAGGGGATCAGCTTGACCTGGTCGACGCCGGTGGCGTCCTCCAGGACGTGCTCGAGGGTGTCCTCGATCAGGCGGATGTTCACGTCGCCCGGGTTCTTGCCGGCGGTCAGCTCGTAGACGCGCAGGGTGCCCATGATGGCGGGGTGGATCGTGAACTTATCGACGTCGATCTGGGTGAAGACCGTGTCGAGGTGCATGAAGGCGCGCGAGACCGGGATGTCGAAGGCAAGGATGCGCTCGACCTTGGAGTCGGAGTTCCAGAAGATGTTCTGGGCCATGATGTCGATAGCGGCGGCCTGGGTGCGCTGGGAGATGCCGACGGCGAGGGTCTTCTCGTTGATGTTCAGCACGTCGCCGCCCTCGGTGTGGAACTGGCAGTCGCGGCGGAAGTACAGGGAGACGTCCTTGTAGTCGGGGTGGTACTTGAAGATGTACTTGCCGTACAGGGTCTCGCGGTTGCGGGTGACGGAGTACATGCGGTTGAGGTTGACGCCCTCGCCGACGACCGCGAACGGGTCGCGGGTGAAGTAGAGGTTGGGCATCGGGTCGATGATCAGGTCGGACTCGGACTCGGAGTTGACCAGGGAGTCGAGGGTCGTGGACGCCGTGAGGGGCATGTCGATCTCGGCCTTGGTCATGCCGGCCATGGTCTTCTTGACGAACTCGAGGTTGTCCTCGATGGAGTCCAGCTTCTCGCGGACGATCTGCGGCATGTGCTGGCCGCGGATGCCGGCCTCGGCGATGTACTGGTCGGTGAACTCGGCGCGGGCGCCGGGGACCTGGTCGAACACCTCGGCGACGAGGTTCTCGAGGTAGAGGACCTCCACGCCCTGGTCCCTCAGGATCTGGGCGAAGGTGTCGTGCTCCTGCTGTGCGACCTCCAGGAACGGGACGTCGTCGAACAGGAGTCGCTCGAGCTCGTCGGGCGGCAGGTTGAGGAGCTCGTCGCCGGGACGGTGCAGGCAGACCTTCCTGAGCTTGCCGATCTCGGAAGGCACGTGCAGACCTTTCGTCATGGCCTCCTACCTTTCTTTCGGGCCTTACTGGCCGAATGTATCAGCGCCCCTCCATATGGGACGCTGCTTGCTGACAGCTCTAGTTATATCCAAATTCCATTCGTAATGCTACCTCGCCCCCGAACGGTCAGCAAAGTACGATGAACGGTATATCGCATATGATTTCCCATGATGCACTTCAGTTTCGTAAAGCAGATTTTCCTAGGTAAACGTTATTTTTCTAGGAAATCAAGCTTGAACACTCAAAGTTATCCATGATTCAAAATTGCATAGTGAAAACGGTTTTCTGCATATAAATGACGCTTGCCCTCGATTCGACCTACATTCGATTATATTCAGCTTGCTATCATTCTTATTCATACATTCTCACCAGTTGAGTGAGGATATAGATCGCTTGCTCAAAGCACCGGACGTTAGTGCTTCGGCTTGTCAGCGTAAGAAGTAGGTAAAGATACCGTTCACGCGATACGTCCGTGCCAGCGGTCGACTAAATTGAGACAATAGTGAATTAGAGTTAGGCTACCGTCCCCTGCGGGGACTGAACGGACAGATGCATATGCCGAGCAAAATCGAAAAGAAACAAAAGGCCGCTAAGCTGCGCAAGCCGCCGCGCGACTTCTCGTACACGCAAAACCGAGAGCTTAGCTGGCTGCGCTTTGACAACCGCGTGCTTGACGAAGCCTTCGACGAGACCGTTCCGCTGTTCGAGCGTCTAAAGTTCGTGTCGATTTTCGAGTCTAACCTCGACGAGTTTCTCATGGTGCGTGTGGGCGGCCTGTCCGATCTTGCAGAGCTCAAAAAACAGCCTGTCGACAACAAGAGCAATATGACCGCCTCCGAACAGGTCGATGCTGTCATGGCAGAGCTGCCCGGGCTCCTTACCCGTTGGGAGTCCATCTTTAAGAGCATCGAGGACAAGCTCGACGCTCTGGGCGTTCACCGCGCCCGCATCGATTCGCTTACGCCCGAGGAGCGCACCTTCGTAACCCGCTACTTCCAAGCCTACGTGTCGCCGGTCATCTCGCCGTTGGTCATTGACCCGCGCCATCCCTTCCCCAACCTGCGCAACGGCGCACTCTATCTGGCTTGTGGCCTGGACGGCGTCACCGACGAGGAGAGCCTGCTGGGCCTTATCGAGATTCCCACCTCGATGAACCGCGTGGTCGAGACCCCCTCGCCCACCGGCACCTACTCCTACATCTTGCTCGAGGACGTCATCCTCGCCTGCCTGGACAGTTGCTTTGGCTCCTATAAGCCGCTGGACCGCGCGCTGATCCGCGTCACCCGCAATGCCGATATCGACCCGGACGGCGAAGGCGTCGAGGAGGAAGAGGATTACCGCCAGCACATGAAGCGCATCCTCAAGAAGCGCCTGCGCCTGCAGCCGGTGGTGCTCGCCGTATCGGGCTCGCTCGAGAAGGCAACGCTCAAGACCATCCGCAAGGCGCTCGAGCTTTCGCGCCGCTCTGTCTTTACCTGCGATATCCCGCTCGACCTAGGCTACGTCTTTGGCATTGAGGGCAAGATTCCCGAGCACCTGCGCAACGAGCTGCTCTTTACGCCGTTTAAGCCGCAGCCCAACCCCACCATCGATATGACCCGCTCCATCCGCGAGCAGGTACTTCAACACGACAAGCTGCTCTTTTATCCCTATGAGGCCATGAACCCCTTCCTTGATCTGGTGCACGAGGCCGCCTACGACCCCGAGTGCATCTCACTGCGCATCACGCTCTACCGCGTGGCCAAGCAGAGCCGCCTGTGCGAGTCACTGATCGATGCCGCCGAGAACGGCAAAGAGGTCACGGTGCTCATGGAGCTCCGCGCGCGCTTTGACGAGCAGAACAACATCGAGTGGGCCGAGCGCCTGGAAGAGGCCGGCTGCACCGTCATCTACGGCTCCGAGGGCTTTAAGTGCCACTCCAAGATCTGCCAGCTCACCTATCGCGAGGGCATGGCGCTAACGCGCCTGACGCTGCTGGGCACCGGCAACTTTAACGAGAAGACGGCCAAACTCTACAGCGACTTTATGCTCATGACCGCCCACCCCGGTATCGGCGAGGACGCCAACCTGTTCTTCCGCAACCTGTCGCTGGGCAATCTGCGCGGCGATTACCGCTTCCTGGGCGTGGCGCCGGTCGGTCTCAAGCCGCTCATCATGCGCGGTCTGGATCGCGAGATCCAGCGCGCTCTCGCTGGCGAGCCCGCCCGCGTGTTCTTTAAGCTCAACTCGCTCACCGACCGCGAGGTCATCGACAAGATCGCCGAGGCATCGTGCGCAGGAGTCCGCGTGGACATGATCATCCGCGGCATCTCGTGCCTCAAGCCGGGCGTTCCTGGCAAGACCGAGAACGTGCATGTCCGTTCTATCGTCGGACGCTTTTTGGAGCATGCGCGCGTTTACGCCTTTGGCGTGGACTCGGACATGATCTACCTGAGCTCGGCCGACATGATGACGCGCAACACCGAACACCGCGTGGAGATCGCCTTCCCCGTGCTCGACCCCACCTGCCGCGCCCTGGTGCACGAGTACATGGGCATGCAGCTGCGCGACAACGTGAAGGCCCGCAGCCTCACGAGCGACGGCACTTGGGTCCCCGTGGAGCGTGCAGAGGGCGAGAAGCCCTTCAACTCGCAGGAAGCCCTGCTGGAGCGTGCCTATCGCAACGCCGAGGCCGCGCCCGAGCCCGTCATTGAGGCAAAGCCTGCTCCTGAGCCGCAGCCGGCCACACCCGAGGTTCAGAAGGTCCAGGCGACCGTCATTGAGCCCGAGCCCGCACCTGTACCTCAGCCCGAGCCGCAGGTCACCAAGCCCGCACCCGAGACGAGCGCCCGTCGCGATAAGCCCGCCGGCAGGACCAAGGCCATCGAGCGCCATCGCCCCGGTCGCGTGCGCATGGGCCTGGGCCTGATCGGCCTGGGTCTTAAGACGCTCATTACCGGCAAGACGAAATAGTCGTTTGTAGAAGCAGTTTGTAGAAGCGCCCCGCATTTGAGGAAAGCCTCGGATGCGGGGCGCTTTTCCCTGCTACCATGGTGCGAACAACAACACGAATGACAGGCAGGGATATGAAGCTCACTATAGAATCGATGACCTACGGCGCCGACGGGCTGGCGCACGCCGACAACGGCAAGGCCGTCTTTGTGCAGGGCGCCGTGGCAGGCGACACCGTCGAGGCCGAGGTCGTACAGGACGGCAAGTCGTTCATGCGCGCCCGCACGACCGAGATTCTGGAGCCGAGCCCCGATCGCATTCAGCCTCCCTGCCCCTACGTGGGCATCTGCGGCGGCTGCTCGTGGGGCAATCTCTCACGCACGGCACAGCTTGCCGCCAAGGAGCAAAACCTGCGCTCCACGCTCGAGCGCATCGGCAAGTTCAGCCCTGAGCAAGTCGACGAGCTGGTGCAGCCCATCTGCCACACCAAGGACGACTGGGGCTACCGCAATAAAATCGAGCTCGAACCGACCATCGTCAACGGTCGCGTGCGCCTTGGCATGCACGGTGTCGACCCCAGCAAAATCGTGACCGTCGATGCGTGCCCGCTGTTCGATAAACGTTTTCCCAAGGCGCTCAAATCGGTCGTCGGCGCACTCAACTATCTAAGCGGCAGCCATGCCTTGGGACTCGAACGCGTGGGCATTCGTGCATCGCGCCGTACCAAGGCACTCGAGGTCGCACTCTGGACGCCCACAGGCTCTTTTCCGCGCTCGCAGGTCTCCCGCGTGCTGGCGGACGCCGCTCATCCCACGAGCATCGTGCGCGTGATGAGCAAGGGCGAAAAGAAGGCCCGCCGTGTCTCCAAGGTCGAAATGCTCGCCGGAGAGGGCTCATGGACCGAGAATATCGCCGAGGGTCAGATGCGCTTGTCTGCCCCGTCTTTTTTCCAGGTCAACACCAAGGGTGCCGAGATTTTGATCGAGCTTGTCATGGAAGCGCTCGACCCGCAAGAAGACGAGCTTGCCGTGGACCTGTACTGCGGCGCCGGAACCTTTACCCTGCCGCTCGCCCGCCGCTGCGACTTCGTCGCCGCCGTCGAGGCCTACGGCCCGGCCGTGCGCGACCTGCGCCGTAACCTGGAGATCAACAAGCTTGATAACGTCGACGTCATTGGCGGAGACGCGGTGCGCGAGTTCCCCGACCAGGATGCCGACGTCTTGGTGGTCGACCCGCCGCGCGCAGGCCTCGCCCCCGAGGCGATCGACCTTATCGCCAGCACGAGTGCTCGCGATGTCGCCTACGTGAGCTGCGACCCGGCCACCCTGGCGCGCGATCTCAAACGCTTTGTCGAAGAAGGCACCTTCTCCCCCGTCAAGATCACGCCAGTCGACCTGTTCCCGCAAACCTTCCACTGCGAGACCGTCGTCCACCTTAGGCGCAACTAGTCACTCAATCATTGCTCAGATAAATCATTGAGAAATCGAGCGTGGCAAGCGGAGGTCTTCGGGGTATAAGACGGCTAATTGTATGCCGCCTATGAAAGGAACCCTCATGCCCAGCGTTGCCGTTCTCGCCGCCGATGGCTTTGAAACTATTGAATGCTTGACCATGGTCGATGTCATGCGTCGCGGCGGTGTGCGTGCCACGCTCGTCTCGATTATGCCCACACGTGAGGTCGTAAGCTCGCTGCAGATCCCCGTGACCTGCGATGCGCTCTTTGATGAGATCAACTTTGACGAGTACGACTGCGTCGTGCTGCCCGGCGGCTTGCCCGGTGCCACCAACCTGCGTGCCGATCAGCGCGTCTGCGACGTGGTCTGCAAGTTCGCCGCGACCAAGCACGTTGCCGCCATCTGCGCCGCCCCGTTTATCCTGGGCGAGCTCGACCTACTCGAGGGGTGCCACGCCACGTGCTTCCCTGGCTTTGAGAAAAGCTTCCCCGAAGGCGCCTATACCGGCGAGAAGGTTACGCAAGACGGCAACATCATCACCGCCAGCGGCATGGCCCAGTCGCTCCCCTTTGCGCTTGAGCTGCTGCGCACGCTCGCCGGCGACAAGGCCGTCGAGAAGGTCGCCGAGGGCATTCAGCTATGATTTTGGCTTCGCAATCACCGCGCCGCATCGAGTTGATGCGCGAGGCAGGCTATGACATTCGCGTGATTCCCGCAGATATCGACGAAACGCCTTTTGATGGCGAGGCCCCGCTTACGCTCGTTGAACGCTTAGCACGCGCCAAAGCCGCCGCCGTTGCCGCCGAGCATGCCGAGCCCAAAGAACTGACCGTCGCGGCCGATACTATTGTCACCTTCGATGGCAAGATTCTGGGCAAGCCGGCAACCGAGGACGAGGCGCGCACCATGCTCCGCGAGCTTTCGGGCCGCACGCACCAGGTCGCAACCGGCGTCTGCATCGTTAAGGCAGGCGACACGGCCGCTCCGCATGCCGCCGAGAGCCTGTCGTTTGTCGATGTGACCGACGTGACGTTCTATGAGCTTACCGAAGAGCAGATCGAGCGCTATGTTGCCTCCGGCGAACCCATGGACAAGGCCGGGGCCTACGGCATCCAAGGCACAGGCGGCCGCATGCTTGTGCACGATATTTCGGGTGACTTCTACAACGTGGTGGGCTTGCCCATCGCTCGCGTCGCACGCGCGATTCAAAAACTCTCGTAATTGCATCTGGCGCTGGTTATCCCCCAGCGCCTACAATTTTGCCGTACCGTACGGATCCCGACCGGGCATAAGGCCCGGCGGAAAACCGATAGGAGAAAACATGGACACACTGCTCGAAGCCATCGATGTTTGCAATGTCGATGGCTTTTGCTTTGGCAACTATACGGACGAGGAGGCTGGCACCGGCTGCACCGTAATCGTGGCGCCCGAGGGTGCCACCGGTGGCGTTGACGTACGTGGTGGCGCCCCCGCTTCGCGTGAGACCGACCTGCTGCGTCCCGAAAACACCGTCGATAAGGTCCACGCCGTCTGCCTTTCGGGCGGATCGGCCTTTGGCCTCGAGGCTGCAAGCGGCGTGGCCCGCGAACTCGAGAGCCGCGGCATTGGTCTGCCCGTCGGCCCCACGCAGGTGCCCATCGTGTGCTCCAGCTGTATCTTCGACCTTGCCTTTGGCGACCCCACCGTTCGCCCCGACATTGAGGCCGGCATCGCCGCCGTGCGCGAGGCGCTCGACCACACCCCCACCAAGCTCGAACAGGGCAACGTAGGCGCCGGCACGGGCGCTACCGTGGGTAAGCTCATGGGCCCCGCCACCTGCATGAAGGCCGGCCTTGGCGCTGCCGCCGTGGCGCTCGGCCCCATCAAGGTGGGCGCCGTGGTCTCGGTCAACGCCTGCGGCAACGTTGTCGACCCCCTCACCGGCGAGTGGGTCGCCGGCATGCGCGCCTCAGCCGATAGCGACCAGATCGTCGATATGGAACTCGCAGCCTTTGCCGCCGCCGGATCCATGCAGATGCCGCTCGACCGCACCAACACCACCATCAGCTGCATCGTCACCAACGTGGAACTCACTAAGGCACAAGCCACCAAGGTCTCTCAGATGGCCGCAGACGCCTACGCACACGCCATCCGTCCCACGCACACCACCAACGATGGCGACACCATCTACACCCTCGCCAGCGGCAAACTTGGCGCCCAGGCAAGCGCCGCCGTTCCCCTAGACCTGCTGGGCATGCTCGCCGTAAGGGCTTTGCAAACCGCCATCGTAAACGGAGCCAAAACCGCCAAAACCTCCCACGGCATCCCCGGCGCCGCAAAGTAATCTCACTCGACCGTCGGTCGGAGGCGGGCGGGCATTACGTTTGCTGCTCTACAGTCCTATGCAAGACGAAGGCCACATTAAGTGGCCTTCTTTGCATGCGGAACTCGCGACAAACGTAATGCCCGCCCGCCTCCGACCGACTTCCAATCTAATTCTTTTCAGCCCAGGCCCCTGTGTACCGCGCGTCGAAGATCTTCAAATTCAAATAACCTGACAATCGATTCTTATAGCAGAGGCCCCTTGGCCTTTAGTTTGATACAAGTTCCGCACGAGCCGGAAAGCACTCAATGTGCTTTCCGTGCGAGCAGGACTGTTCGCAGTAGCAAACTAAAGGCCAAGGGGCCCAGTCAACCTATCAGCAGCGATTACTCAGCAGCTAGTTGAATTTGAAGATCTTTGAGGCAAGACGGTATAGGCCGAGTGTGGTTTTGTCTCCGGCACGACCGCGGAGGTTAGTGAAGAAGCCGACCACACCGTAACGTGCACGACGATACATACGCTCGTCATAGGCCTTCAAATCATTCCACAGCGTCTTTAGGCGCTCGTCGGCGCAATCTTCCTCGGAAAGCTTGGTCAACACCGAGCAGATCGCCATCATCATAGTGAAATAACCCATCATGTACGAGCGCAGACGCGACGACTCGACATCGCTGTACAGGTGGTACGACTCCATCATGATACGCGTAACACGGAACTGCTGGTCCAGACGCTTGACCATCGTGGCCTCGTTGACGCTCTGGCCCTCGCGACCGATAAAGTAGCGATAGAGGTCGATGTCGGCGTAGTACATGGTCTTGCAACGCGGCAGCGGCACGTAGGCGTAGATGTTGTCCACATAGAACGTGTGCGGCGGCATGGGAAGGTTGGACTCGCGCAGCACATCCGTGCGATAGCACAGGCTGTGCATGAGCAGATTCTGGTCCAGGCGGAAATGGCCGATCTGGTCCCAGGTAAAGATCTTTTTTCGAGGCAGGGCAAACTTGTAACCAATGGCCGTATGCGTACCCTCGTAAACCTTCTCGTACACGTAGTTCGAGATAAACAGGTCAACGCGCTGGTCGCGCTCTTCAAAGCCGCGCAGAATCGACAGCATGGTCGAAAGGGCAGCGCCGTCAAGCCAGTCGTCCGAGTCGACAACCTTGTAGTAGGTGCCCTGCGCCTCGCGCAGACCCGAAAGGACGGCAATACCGTGGCCGCCATTCTCCTGGTGCACCGCGCGGATGATTCCAGGATAACGGGCCTCCCACTCGTCGGCCTTGGCGGCCGTCTCATCCTTGGAGCCGTCGTCCACCACGATAATCTCGATATCGGTGGCATAATTGCTCCCCTCCAAGATGGAGGTGATGCAATGGTCC
This sequence comes from Collinsella sp., assembly GCA_019419645.1. GTDB lineage: Bacteria > Actinomycetota > Coriobacteriia > Coriobacteriales > Coriobacteriaceae > Collinsella. The sequence goes on from DXZN01000025.1 coordinate 20,911, forward strand.
ATGTCCTTAGCGGCGTTATACGAGGGAATACCGAATGTTATGACTTTATGCATGGCAGGCGATAATCTCATCCGAAAGATCGAGGGCGGAGTTGGTCACGGCATCCATATCGTAGTAACGATACTCGGCCAGACGACCCACCGGGTGGAAGTTTGTCAGGTTCTGGACGCGCTCAAGATAGCGCTCATAGAGCTCACGGTTCTCGGGCTCAAGAATGGCGTAATACGGCGTCTCGCCCGAGCCGGGCGTATAGGCCTTGGAGTACTCCTTCATGATGGTGGTCTTGCCGGGCAAAACCTGACCGGTCATGTTCTTGAACTCGGTGATGCGCGTGTAATCCTCGCTCGTGGTGTAGTTGACGGTGCCCACGGGCTGGAACTGGTCCATATCGAGCGTCTCGAACTTCATGTCGAGCGTGCGGTACGGCAGCGCGCCCAGGTCGAGGTTGAACAGCTCATCGAGCGGACCGGTATAGACAATCTCGCCGCCGTAGACCTTGCCGTCGACCTTGACGGTTGTCTCGTCGATCTCGAAGAGATCGCGAGCATCCACGTCGCAGAACACATCAATCAGGTCGTGGTCGAGCATGTGCTCAAACAGCGCCGTGTAGCCATCCTGCGGCATACCCTGGAAGGGGGCCTGCGGGAAGTAACGGTCATCATCGCCCACAAAGACGGGAACGCGACCGGTGATCGAGGGATCGATCTGGTCGGGCGTCTGGCCCCACTGCTTCATGGTGTAATGCAAAAAGACGTTCTCGTAGACGTAATCGGCGACCTCGGCCAAGTCGGGGTCGTTCTTCTTACGCAGCTCCATAATGGGCACCTTGACATCCTTGCCAAAGGTCTCCACGAGCTTCTGATACAGCTCCTCGCCGCGCTCATCACCAAAGGCGAGCTTGAGACTCGCATGGTTGAAGGGCACGGGCATAAGGGTACCGTTGATGTTGGCGAGCACCTTGTGCTGATAATCCGTCCACTTGGTAAAGCGCGACAGGAAATTGTGCACGCGCTCGTTAAAGGTGTGATAGATATGCGGACCGTACTCGTGGATCAGGATTCCGGCCTCGTCAGTGCAGTCATAGGCATTGCCCGCAATGTGGCTACGGCGCTCCAAAACGGCAACACGATAGCCGATAGTCTCGGCAAGACGGCGGGCGCAAACGGCACCGGCATATCCAGCACCGACGACAATCATGTCGTACGCGCCGGCGTTAAAGCCTTCAGGCAGGCCTGAGGTAATCTGCATCGATACTCCTTGTCAAAAGCCACGGGCTCGTTAGCTGGGCTTTTCTCGAACATTCTTCGAGACATATTTATCAGAGCGATTATAGCGCTAATGCGTCCTATAATGAGCTTGCCACACAAGGAAAGCTCAAGCACAGCGGCGAACATAATTGAAAGGTAGACCCGCTAGCAGCGGGTTTATTCGTGAACAGCCGGGTGCCTGGAGCTTAGCGAAACGCTTGTAAGGAGTAACATGAGCGATTTCCTAAACCGTATGAAGTCTGCCGCCAAGGCCGACCTTAAGACCATCGTCCTGCCCGAGGGCGAGGATCCGCGCACCATCGTCGCGGCCAACAAGATCATCGAGGAAGGCCTGGCCAACATCGTCATCCTGGGCGATCCCAACGAGATCAACGTCCCCGGCGCCACCGTCATCGATCCGCGCAACGCCGAGAAGCACGAGGAGTACGCGCAGAAGTTTGCCGAGCTCCGCGCCAAGAAGGGCGTTACCATCGAGCAGGCTCGAGCCCAGGTGATGGACGCCACCTACTTTGGCACCATGATGGTCAAGATGGGCGATGCTGACGGCCTGGTCTCCGGCGCCTGCCACTCTACCGCCGACACCCTGCGCCCCGCGCTGCAGATCCTCAAGACCGCCCCGGGCACCAAGCTGGTCTCGGCCTTCTTCGTGATGTGCACCGACACCCCGCAGTTCGGCACCGACGGCACGCTGATCTTCGCCGACTGCGGCCTCAACATCAACCCGTCCTCCGACGAACTCTCCGAGATCGCCATCGCCTCCGCTCACTCCTGGTCCACCTTCATGGGCAATGTTGAGCCGCACGTGGCCATGCTCTCCTACTCCACCATGGGCTCCGCTGGCGGCGAGGTCGCCAAGAAGGTCCAAGAGGCCGTGAAGTTCTGCAAGGAGAAGGCTCCCGAGCTCGCCATTGACGGCGACCTGCAGCTCGATGCCGCTATCGTCCCCACCGTCGCCCAGCTCAAGGCTCCCGGCTCCTCCGTTGCCGGCAAGGCCAACGTGCTCGTGTTCCCCGACCTCGAGGCCGGCAACATCGGCTACAAGCTGGTTCAGCGCTTCGCTGGCGCCGACGCTTACGGCCCCATCCTGCAGGGCATCGCCAAGCCGGTTAACGACCTTTCGCGCGGCTGCTCTGCCGACGACATCGTGGGTGTCGTAGCCATCACCGCCGTCCAGGCTCAGATGGCTGAGTAGCGGACATAGCCCCTCGGGACCCTACAGGGTAAAGCTCTGAAAACGTCCTCGGACATGTCGGAAGCCCCCGCTGCGCACTACGTGCGGCGGGGGCTTCCTCCGTCCTGCGGAATGTTTTCAGAGCTTTACCCTCTAGGGTCCCTGCCGCCACGTAGCAATCAGAGCATCTGGAGTGGACGGCGGCTTGGCTACGAGCTGGGGCTGAGGATCTGAATGGATGGGTGTCGTTGCTGGGAGCGCAGGCGTTACTGGTGATGATCACTTTGGGACTGGAATTTCCGCCTGCTAGCAAAAAGGCCTCCTGAGCTGCTGCTCAGGAGGCCTTTCGTTCAATCGCAAGCGAACGCACTAGTTATTCGCGGTCAGACGCTCGACGTCGTGGGCGATCATGTATTCCTCGTCGGTGGGGATGACCATGACCGTGACGGAAGAGCCGGCGGCGCTGATGACCTGCGGGCCGTTACCCACGGCCTCGCGGTTCTTGTTGTTGTCGATGCGCACGCCCAGCCACTCGAAGCAGTCGCAGAAAGCCTTGCGGATCGACCAGTCGTTCTCGCCAATGCCGGCGGTAAAGGGAATGGTGTCCACGCCCGCCATTGAAGCGATCATGGAGCCGGCCTGCTGCATGGCCTTGTAGGCGAACATATCGAAGGCGAGCAGGCAGCGCTCGTCGCCCTCGGAGGCGCGCGTGCGGATGTCACGGGCGTCGTTGGAAATGCCCGAGATGGCAAGCAGACCAGACTGCTTGTTCATCATGTCATCGACTTCCTGGTAGCTGTAGCCGCCCTCGCGCTGCAGGTAGCACACGGTAGCCGGGTCAATGGAACCACAACGGGTGCCCATCATCAGGCCGTCGAGCGGCGTGAGGCCCATCGTGGTATCGCGGCATACACCGTCCTCAATGGCGGCGAGTGAAGCGCCGTTGCCCAGATGACACGAAAGCAGACGGTGGCAGCGCGAACCCAGGATCTCCTTGGCCATCATCCACTCGTAGCGGTGGCTCGTACCGTGGGCGCCGTACTTGCGCACGTGGTACTTGTTACACACGTCCTTGGGCAGGGCGTAGGTGTAGGCGACCTCGGGCATAGTCATGTGGAACGAGGTGTCGAAGACGGCCACGTTGGGCAGCTCCGGATACTTCTCGCGACAATACTCGATTGCCGCTGCCTCGCCGTAGTTGTGCAGCGGGGCGAGCGGTGCCACCTCGAGAATCTTAGCCATGACCTCATCGTCGACGACCGCGGAATCGTCAAAGTACCAGCCACCCTGAACAATACGATGCCCAATGCCATCGATCGTAAAGTCGGTCTTCTCGAGCTCCTCGAGCACACGTGCGATAGCCGAACGGTGGTCCGGGAAGGGGACCTCCTCGGTTTGCTTGGCGCCACCGTTCTCGGAGTGGCCAAAGATGCCCATGTCCGAACCGATACGTTCGCAGTTGCCCTTGGCGAAAACCTCGCGGGTATCGGTATCCAAAAGCTGATATTTAAGGCTTGAGCTACCGGCGTTGACAACAAGTACGTTCATGAGACTCCTTTGCAGTGCGATACGGTCGGCGCAGACCCCTTAAGGCGGCCGCATGTTAATAAGAAGTTATCACATCTTAATAAATAACTATCAGGCATATCGCCCAACGAGCACAAAAGAGGGGCCGAACGGCGCTCGGTCGTCCAGCCCCTCCCCTTTTGCAATTACTTGCCGTTGACGATGCGCTCGACGTCGGAAGCGATCATGAACTCCTCGTCCGTGGGGATAACGAAAATCTTAACCTTGGAATCCTTGGCAGACAGGCACCATGCGCCGTCACCACGCAGGGCGTTGCGGGCATGATCCATCTTGACGCCCATAAAGGCCAGGCGGTCGGCCACGCCGGCGCGGACGGCAGGAGCGTGCTCACCGATGCCGGCAGTGAAGACCAGGGTGTCCATACCGCACATGGAGG
>DXZN01000026.1 GCA_019419645.1 Collinsella sp.
CCGCGCCGCGCTGGGAAGGGCCGCGTGACGGTCCAGGAAATCGTCCGCAGTTCCCCGCCACAAAAGGTGCCTGTCCCCTTTGTGGTGGTCCGGGGCAGTAACAGCGTTTCCCCAGATAAAACCTGCCAAAATAAACCTGTCCCTTTTTGGTAGGTTTGGGATGCTACAATCTGGCTTGTACTTGAAACGCATCAAAGGGGCCGCTATGGCAAAGGTAAAAATCAGCGACGTCGCGCGCGAGGCCGGGGTTTCGTTGGGCACGGTTTCTAACGCGCTCAACCACCCCGAAAAGCTGCGCCCCGAAACCCTTAAGCTCATCAACGAGACCATCAATCGCTTGGGCTACCTGCCCAACCAAAGCGCCCGTCAGCTCGCGGGCGGCACCACCAAGTCCTTTGGCCTGGTCCTCCCCCGCCTCGACCACGGCTTCTCGCTCCAGATTGCCAGCGGCGCCCATAACGAGGCACGCAAGCACGGCTATGACTTGCTCATCGCCAACGCCGACAACGACGACATTCTCGAAGACCATTACCTGCGCTACTTTATGGGCACTCAGATGTCCGGCGTCATGGTTCAGCCCATGGCATCCCCCGACTGGCACCCGGCCATGACTAAAATGCCCGTGCCGATCGTCCATCTGGACATCCACTGTTCCGAGCCCGGCTACTACGTGGCTGCCGATAACGAAGCCCAAGGTCGCATCATCGCCGAGCTCGCCATCGCCCGTGGCGCGCGCCATATTGTCGTTGTGGGTCGAGCAGGATTTATGCAGCTCACCCTACGCGTGCTTGGCATTCACAAGGCCCTTGCCCTGCACCCCGATATCAAGATCGAAGTCATCGACGCCGGCGAATGGAATACCGCTGCCGACGGCTACAGCATCGGCAACCAGATTGCCGAGCGCTCCGGCGGCGAGCGCCCCGATTTTGTCATCGGCCTGACCGATGTACTGGCGTCGGGCGTTATCTCGGCGCTGACAGACAAAGGCATCTCCGTCCCCGAGCAGGTCCGCGTGGCCGGCTGCGACGGCAATCCGCTCGCCTGGAGCGGGTCGGTCCCACTGACCACGGTAGCGCCTCCGGGCTACGAGATTGGCCGCAAGGGCGTTCAGTTGCTGATGGAGCAAATCGAGAACAAGCCCGCCGCTAAGACCAAACGCGTCCGTATCGGCTCTGCCGCGCGCCCCGTCACCGCGGTCACGGCCACCGAGGATATCAACCGCCAAGAGCTCGTGCGGCCGTTCTTGCTCGAGCGTGCCAGCACTCAGGCAAGCAGCCAGGCCGAAGCCACCGCCATCAACCTGGGCGCCTACCTGTAGCATCTTTCCCCAACAATCCAATCCATCGCCGAACAAAAAGAGCCCGACAAGCAAACACTTGTCGGGCTCTTCCCTATCGTTTCAGCCGAAGTTAGAACGGCGGAACACAGCTAGCGGCAGACAACGTCCACGGGCACGTTGAGGATCTTGGCGACCTTGAGGATCGTGTCGGTCTGGCTGCCCAGGCAGGCGGCCATGTGGTGGGTCGGGCCGGTCTCGTTCCAGCGGTTCATGAACTCACGGGCACCGATCGAGAACTTCATGCGCATGTTGGTGTCACCGAAGGTAAAGATCGGGCCGTCAACGTTCTCGCCCTCGGCAACCACGAACTTAAAGTTGCCATCGCCGTCCTGCGTAATGCCCAGGAAGGTGATGATGCCGTGGCCGGGGTAGAACTGGGTGAGGTAGCCGCCGCCAGTCTTGCCGTGAAAAACGGGGACAACCTTGAGCGTCGGCTTCTTGGCAGTCGAGATGTCGGCATCGCCAGAGCCGGAGTGGCCGATGATGACGATGTCCTCGGGGAAGTCGATGGAGTACATCTCGGAAAGCTGGCCGGTGCCAGAGATGGTCTTGAGGATGCTCATGGCGATGGCGACCTTCATATCGCCCTCGACCGCGCAGCTCGTGCCCTGCTTGATGAGCATGGAAAACGCCGGGATGAGCATGGAGTCGAGCACGCCGGCCTGGCCCTTGGCATAGCCGTCGTAGTGGCTGGCGACCAGACCGATCTCCTCGTCCTTGACCCACTGCTCAAAGGCGACAACGTACTTGGCCATCTCCTGGATGGGCTCGTCGGTGACCTTGGCGCCGCCCTCGACGTCGAAGGTGTCGAGAATCTCGGCGGCCTTGGCATCCACGGCAGCCCGGTCGTCGATGTTGTCGGCGATGGCCCACATCTTCTCCCAGTCAAACTGCTTGGTGTAGAGGCCCAGACGGTTGTAGAGGTTGGTCTCGTCGATATAGAGGTCCATCATGCCCGGGTACGGACGGCCGATCTGGGCAATGTTGGTGCGACGCAGGCGACGACGCACTTGGGCGGCACGGCACCACTGCTCGAGCTGCTCGGCCACAGCCGGATCGCCACCCTCGACGACACCGGTCACGACGGCATGACGCTTGCCGGCGCGGTTAAGGTCGGCCACGACCTCGCCGGGGGCGCCGCAGGCGTACAGATCGCCCAGCCACGTGGGGATGTCGGTATTGGCATAGTCGGGCTGGGCCTTCTTCTGCACGTTGACCACGACGACGGGCACATCCAGGTCGCGCACGACCGGCAGCACGTTGTAGCTCGTGGCATAGGTGAGCATCTGCAGGATGACCAGGTCGACGTCCTCGGCGCGGAACTTGTCGCCGGCGACCTGGGCCTGCTCCTTGGTGGTCACCATGCCGCCGTCGACAAGCTCGACAGTCGTGGGCAGCGTGGCCTTAAAGTCCTCGTACTGCTGTTCAAAGTTGGGAACGAGCTGCGGGAACTGCGGAAGATAGGCACCGAGGGCGATAGAGAAGACGCCGACCTTGGCACGAGTATTTACAAGCATGATCCAAAACTCCTTATCATGCGGACACTAGTCAACAAATGCTTCGTTGATCTTGATGCCAAAGTCACGGCAGGTGTCCTTGAGGCCCTTGTCGCTGATCTTGTTGAGGAAGTCATCCGAACCACCGTTGGCGGCACGCGCGGCCAGGTAGATCTCGGCGGCCTTCTCAACGGTGTGCGCCAGGCCAAAGGTCGTGTCGAAGTCGGGGCCAGCGGCGAACAGGCCGTGATGGGCCCAGACGATGGTGTCGTAGGTCTTCATGAGCTCGGAGCTTGCCTCGGCAATGGCCGGGCCACCCGGGACCATCCAGGGCACAACGCCCACACCGGTCGGGAAGACGACAACGCACTCGGTCATCATCTGCCATAGGACGCGGGTGAAGGCACGGTCCTCCAGCGGCACCACGAAGGACATCTCGATGATGCCGGGGGTGTGAGCGTGGTAGATCACGCGGTCGGCGCCATCGGTACGGGCGGCGGCGACACAGTGGTTCATGTAGTGGCTCTCGAACTCACTGGTCGGACGGGCGCCGTTGGCAAGACCCCACACAATGCGGAAGGCGTCGCCGGTCTCGTTGATCTCGACGATGCCGATGTTGGCATGCGGATCCTCAAGGACATTGCGCATATACTTGCCCGAGCCGGTGCTCACAAAGTGCTGGCCGGCAAGATTCTCGCCGCGCACGCCCATCTTGACCCACTCGCGGGGCTCCTCAAAAAACGGCTTGGCCTCGGCGACCTCCTCATCTGTCATGCGATAGGTAAGGTTGCCGCCATTGCGCTCATGCCAGCCCTGCTTAAAGCCATCATCGCACAAGCGGCAGAAGCCCTTGATAAACGCCAGATCTTCCATTGCCATTGTTTGTCTCCTCTCCGGGACCCGCAGGTCCAATTGAAAAACTTAGGTAAGCCGATTGACGGCGGCGCGGAGCATGGTGTCGTGTAGGGTCTCCGCGCCGTGTGTCATCGGAGAGAGCCGCTCGCGCCCGGCAGGAGTCGCTTGCCGCACGCGGGGCTGGGGGTAGGGGAAAGGTAAGTCGGGGCAGACCCGCCCTCGTTTAGGCCTGGGCGCCCTTGGGGTCGATGCGCTTGACATCGAAGGAGCGGGCAACGCAGGCGCGGGCATCGGCCAGGTCGGCAAAATCGCCGCCGGCGATCATCTGCACGATAAAGTTGCCGATGCAGGTGCCCTCGATGGGACCGGCGAACACGGGGAGCCCGCAGGTGTCGGCCGTCATCTGGTTGAGGTAGTAATCCTGGCAGCCGCCGCCCACGATGTTGATGCTCGTGTAGTCGTGGCCCGAAAGCTCGCTCAGGCCCTCGATGGCCTTGGCATACGAGCGGGACAGGCTGCAGTAGTTGGTGCGCATGATCTCGCCCACGGTGCGCGGAATCGGCTCGCCGCCCTCGGCGCAGGCCTGCTTAATCTCCTGGATCATGGAGTCGGGGGCCAGGAAACGGTCGTCGTCGACATCGACATATGCCTCGAAGGGCTCGGCCTCGCGGCAGAGCGTACGAAGCTCGTCAAAGCCAACCTTATGATCCATGAGAGCCTTGAGCGAGGTCTTGCCCTCGACATAGTCGACGCCGTTGATCTCGCGACGGACGGACTGGTTCATCCACAAGCCCATGATGTTCTTGAGGAAACGGTAACGCTTGAGGTAGCCGCCCTCGTTGGTAAAGTTCTGCTTGCGAGCGAGCTAGTTGGTAATGGCGTGCTGGTTCTCAACGCCCAGCAGGCTCCATGTGCCGCTCGAAATATAGACGGCGTTGTCGTCCTTGGCGGGAACGGCCAGGAAGGCGGAGCCGGTGTCGTGCGTGGCGGGCAGCACAACGGTCGCGGAGTAGCCGATCTTCTCGGAGATGTCGGCCGTGAGCTCACCGAGCACAGCGCCGGGCATGGTCGGCTCAAGGAAGATGCCTTGGGGAATACCAAAGCGCGAAAGGATCGCGGTGTCCCACGTGCACTTCTGGGCGTCGAGCATGCCGGTGGTGCTCGCGTTGGTGTACTCGTTGGCCTTGATGCCGGTCAGACGCCAGTTGAGATAGTCCGGAATCATCAGAAAGGTTCGGGCTGCCTCGAGCTGCTCGGGATGCTCGTTCTTGAGGGCGAGCAGCTGATAGAGCGTGTTGAAAGGCTGACGCTGAATACCGGTACGGGCATAGACCTCGGCCGGATCCATAATTTGGTCGGCAACTTCGTAGATGCCGTCAGTGCGGGCATCGCGGTAGGCGACCGTATCGCCGACGATCTTGTTGTGCTCGTCGAGCAGCACGAAATCAACGCCCCAGGTATCGATTCCAATGGTGACCGGGGCCTGTCCGGTCTGATCCTTAACGGCGCGCAGGCCTGCGACGACATGGTCGAACAGAGCCTCAACGTCCCAGCAGTCGTGACCGCCTACGCGCTTCTGCTCGTTATCGAAGCGGTAGACCTCCTGGTAGGACATCTTGCCGTCCTCGACCCAGCCAGCAAGAACGCGACCGCTCGAAGCACCGATATCGACCGCTGCGTAATGCTTGGACTCGATGCGACTCTCCATGTGCTCTCCCCTTTTTGAAGCGGTTCATTTACAGTTTTCATTATTATTTGAACCGTTTCAATTTCAATATGAGTCAATTTAAGTCCGACGAGCGGTTGTTATTAGACGGTAAACGGTAGTTTTTGATTGAAAATGCTCCCAAATAAAAAGATGCGGCCACCCGCGCTGAGCAGGTGACCGCATCTTTAAAAAGTTATTGAAATGGCTCGGGTGCAAACGCTAGCGCACGGCCTTGACCGCCGCCGTCAGATCGAACAACGTATCGAGCACGGCCTCGCAGCCGTCCACCACGTCCTGCGGAAGCGGCACGATATCGGGGACAGCAAAGACGTGGCAGCCAGCCGTAATGCCCGAGACGCAGCCGTTGCGCGAATCCTCGACCACGGCACATTCCTCGGGAGCAAAGCCCGCGCGCTCGCAGGCAAGCAGATACATCTCGGGGTCGGGCTTGCCGTGCACGACGTCCTCGCCGCAGGTCACCGTTTCAAACTTGTCAAAGAGGCCGACCATCTTAAGGTTGCGTTCTGCCGTGACATGGCGCGATGACGTCGCAAGGCCCACGTGATAGCCCACAGCCAGCAGCTCGTCTATGCACTCGGCGGCGCCGGCCTTAAGCTCCAGGTCGGTCTTGACCATCTCGTCGCGAATCTCCTTGTGGCGATGATAGATCGCCTCAGCGGTTTCTCTGCTGCCGCAATGCGCCTCAAGGATGTCCATGACATCGGGCAGCGTGCGACCGATAAACTGATGAATCAGCGTGTCATCAATCGCGACACCCAGCTCAGCAGCGGGCGCTTTCCATGCCTTGATGCCCAGACGCTCGGTGTCGACCAGCGTTCCGTCCATATCAAAAATAACAGCCTTGATCATATCGGTCCCCCATCGACTCTCGCTGTCGCATTGCCGCAACTCTACCGCATTTGGCAACTTGTATATAACGTATATACCATATTGCACTTTCGTTACATAGATAGAAGTCTTATGACAAGCAGCCCAGTAGGATTATAGTTTTCGATCGAGTACTCAACGATAAGGATCGTTTCATGATTTTAGACACCACGGCACCCGCAGAGGAGCTTCAAGACAAGCTATCGGCGCTCGAACAGCTGCTTTTGGCATACGGGCGCGTGGCTATCGGGTTTTCCGGCGGCGTTGACAGCAGCTTTTTGGCCGCCGTATGCGCCCGCATCATGCCTACCAATACCCTCCTCGTCCATCTCACCACGCCGCTCATCGGCACACCCGAGCAGGCTTCGTTTGAGCGGTCCGTTGACGGACAAACCGATGAGGGTCCGCATTTTATGCTCCCCGTGCTCAATCTTTCGGTCGATCAGCTGCAGCTCCCCCAGGTAGCCTGCAACGATGCCGACCGCTGCTACCACTGCAAGCGCGCCGGCTTTACCGCTATCGTCAACCACGCCAAGTCGCTCGGCTTTCCCACCGTCATCGATGGCAGCAATGCAAGCGATCGCGGTGACTACCGCCCCGGCATGCGTGCGGCAGAAGAGCTCGGTGTACGCTCACCCCTTATGGAGGTCGGCTTTACCAAGGACGAAGAGCGCGAGCTGCTGCGTGCATGGGGCTACCCCGTCTGGAACCTGCCGGCAGGCGCCTGCTTGGCCACGCGCATCCCCACGGGCGAGGAGCTTACGCGCGAGAAGGTTGATTTAATCCGCGCCTGCGAGGATTACCTGCACGATCTTGACCTGGCACAGGTCCGCACACGCCTCGTCGGCGGCTGCATGCATATCGAGGCCGCGCCGGCAGATGTCGCAAAGATTGCTGCCCTCGGCGGTACCGCCGTCGACGACAAGGGCAAGACCCCGCTGCCTGCCGCTATCGAGTCCGCGCTGCGCGAGTTGGGCTGCGGTCACATCTCCCCCGAAGTCACCCCCTACATCCACGGCAACATGAACTTGTAGGTTACGCCGTTTTACAAACGGCGTAACCGCTCGGCGCTGCGCAGGTTCCGGGCACGGCACATTCCTCGGGAGCAAAGCCCGCGCGCTCGCAGGCGAGCAGGTAGATCTCGGGATCGGGCTTGCCGTGCACGGTATTCTCGCCGAAGATCACCGTTTCAAACTTGTCAAACAGGCCGACCGTCTTAAGGTTGCGCTCGGCTGCAACGCGGTGCGACGATGTCGCAAGGCCCACGTGATACCCTGCGGCGTCTCCTGCTAGACTGGTAGATTCCCAACCGTCCATCCAGGAGCCTCAATGTCGCGCAAGTCCGCCTACAAGCAAGTACTTTCCATCGGCACCGCCGTGGTGCTGGGGTTTGCGCTGTTCACAGGGTCGCTCGACGGAGCGCCCAAGCTGCTCTCGCCGCAAAGCGATGAGCAGGCGGCTGCTCTGGCCGAGAAGCAAAGCGAGAGCCCCAACCGCACCGACGACGAAGCAGACCTGGTTGCCCGGCTCGAATCGGGAACAGCGAGCTCCGAGGACTCCGGCGATGGCTCTGAATCCGCCACGACCGACACCGCTGACGATGCCTCTTCAAACGTCACCCCCATCGACGAGGTCGAAAACCCCGATCTCGACCGCGCCCGCGGCGTATATCTCAGCAGCATTCCCGACTACGCCGGCAACCCCTACGTTGCCCTTCGCACCGACAGCACGCACCCGCTCGGCACGCCATCATTCACGCTCGACGAATACGAGCGAGCTACCGAAGAGGGCTGCTTTAAGAAGTTCTCCAAGCTCGATAGCCTGGGCCGCACCCGCAAGGCACTCGCCTGCGTGGGTCCCGAATCGCTCGGTCAGGGCAAGCGCGGCGATATCTCGCGTATCCATCCCGCCGGGTGGCACCAGCAGCGCTACGACTTTATTCCGGGTCAAAGCCTCTACAACCGTTGCCACCTCATCGCCTGGTCGCTCTGCGGCGAAAACGCTAATCGCAAGAATCTCCTCACCGGCACGCGCTATCTCAACGAAACGGGCATGCTGCCGTTTGAAGAGCAGATCCTCGACTATATCCACGACACAGGCAACCATGTGCTCTACCGCGTCACGCCCATGTACAACGAAGAGGAGCTCGTCTGCCGCGGCGTGCGCCTTGAGGCGCAATCGGTCGAGGACCACGGCAAGACCCTCTGCTTCCACGTATATTGCTACAATCTGCAGCCGCACGTGCAGATCGGCTACGCCACCGGCCGCAATCAGGCCTCGGGGGACTAGGGCCGACCAAGCTGCCCCAAAACCTAAAATGATCCGTTTTCCTCCGTCCCCCAGGGATCAAAAAGGGCCGCCCTGGATTGCCCAGAGCGGCTCTTGCACCGGCATGCATGTTGCAGGCAACGCCACGCGCTACTTGGCGCGGCCCTCCTCATAGCGCTCGACCAGCTTGGCCTGAACGTCATAGGGAACCTGCTCATAGCCAGCGGGCTTCATGGTAAAGTCACCCGTGCCGCGCGTGATAGAGCGCAGGCGCGTCGAGTAATCCGTCAGCTCGGCCAGCGGGGCTTGAGCGATGACCACGGTGTCACCGCGCTCATCGGTCTCCATGCCCGTCACGCGACCGCGCGAGGCCGAGATGTCGCCCATCACGGCGCCGGCGTAGCTCTCGGGGATCGTCACCGTGATTTCCTCGATGGGCTCCAGCACCACCGGGTCGGCATCGGCGCATGCCTTGCGCAGGCCGATGCGTGCCGCCGCGCGGAACGCCATCTCGTTGGAGTCGACGCTGTGATACGAACCGTCGTACACCGCGACGCGAATGCCCGTGAGCGGGTAGCCGGCAATAATACCGTCCTTCATGGTCTCCTGGACGCCCTTGTCCACGGCGGGAATCAGCGAGCGCGGGATGCGGCCGCCCACGACCTCGTCCACGAACTCATAGCCGTCGCTCGTGCCGTCGGGCCCAATGAGCGGCTCAACGCGCAGCCAGCAGTCGCCATACTGACCGGCGCCACCGGTCTGCTTCTTGTGGCGGCCCTGAGCGCTCGCCGTGCGGCGGATGGTCTCGCGATACGGAATGCGGATCGGCACGCTCTTGGCCACGACCTTGGTGCGATCCTCCAGACGGTTGAGCAGCACCGAAACCTGCGCCTCACCCACGGCGGAGATGATAGTCTGGCCCGTCTCCTCGTCGCGGTCAATGCTCATGGTCGGATCGGCCTTGCAGGCCTTCTCGATAAACGTGTAGAGCTTCTCTTCGTCGCCGCGATTCTCGGCCTCGATGGCAATGCGGTACTGCGAGTTGGGGAACTTAAACGCCGCAGCCTCGACCTTGCCGGTAATCGAGAGCGTATCGCCCGTCTCGGCCGCCAGCTTGGGCGCCACAATGATGTCGCCGGCATAGGCGTGGCCAACCTCGGTCATATCGCGGCCGCACATCACATACAGGTGAGCCAGACGGTCGCCCTTGCGCGTGCGCGCGTTGACCAGTTCAAGGCCCGGCTCAAGCGTGCCCGTCAGCACCTTGATAAAGCTGATGCGACCCTGCTGCGGATCGGCCAGCGTCTTAAACACAAACGCCACCGGACGGTCATCGTCGCTCGAAATCTTGAGCGAATCGCCGTCGATAAGCGGCATCTCGCCGTAGTCGGTCGGCGCCGGGAAGTACGTTGCGATGTCATCCATCAACGAGTTGACGCCCTGCTCCTTAATGCAATCGCCCGCAAAGACCGGCACAAAGATGCGCTCGGCGATCGCCTTCGACAGCAGGCCTTCGAGCTCCTCCTGCGTTAGCGTCTCCTCGCCTTCCAAGTACTTCATCATCAGCTCGTCGTCAGCCTCGGCCACCAGCTCGCACAGATGGTCGTGGGCCTCCTCGGCCTGGGCACGATACTCCTCGGGAATCTCCGACTCAACGGCTTCGGTGCCGTTGCAGTGGCGCGCCTTCATGCGCACCAGGTCGATGATGCCGTCAAAGTCCTCGCCCTCGCCCCAGGGAAGGGTCACGGCGCCCAGGCGCGTGCCAAAGCGCTCTTGCAGCAGGTCCATCGTGGTCGCAAAGCTAGCCTCGGCGCGCGACAGGCGGTTTACGAACACCGCACGCGCCAGGCGCAGGTCCTCGGCGGCATACCAGAGCTTAACCGTCGTAGGCTGTGGGCCGGCCTCGGCGTCGACCACAAACAGAGCCGTCTCGCAGACGCTCATCGCGGCAAAGGCGTCGCCGATAAAATCGGGGTAGCACGGGGCATCGAGCACGTTGATGCGCGCGCCCTTCCAGTCGATCGGCGCGATGGTCGTCGAGATGGAAAATGCACGCTTGACCTCTTCGGGGTCATAGTCGAGCGTAGGCTTGGTGCCGTCGTGGCCGCCCAGGCGGGCGGTCTTGCCGGAAAGGTGGAGCATGGCCTCGGCGAGTGAAGTCTTGCCCACCCCGCCTTGGCCTACGAGCACCACGTTCCTTACGTTACCGGTCTTGGGAGCACCCATGATGACCTCCTTGCAGGGCCGCGCGCAATGCGCGACGCCAACGGGGAGAGTTCGCGGTCGGTGCCATCCCGGGAGCAGCATGGTCGGCAGCCGAGCCGACTCACCCTCCAAATGTCCTATGCCACCACCCTACCCTCACGGGCGGCTGTCCATGCATACCTTTCGGCGCACGTATGAATACAGGCGGCGAGAGGAAGAGGCAAGCTTGTGAGGCGATTATTGAACCCCGTCGATGCAAACAAAAAGCCGCCACAGACCGTAAGACCTGCGGCGGCTTCGCCTCAATTAATAGTTGAGTAAATACCTGAGCCTACCCCTCGATACGGCTCAAGAACTCACGCGTGCGCTGCTCGCGCGGATGGTCGATAACCTGCTCGGCAGGACCCTCCTCGACAATGCGGCCGCCATCCATAAAGACCACGCGGTCGGCAACATCGCGCGCAAACTGCATTGCGTGGGTCACGATCACCATCGTCATATTCTGCGCGGCAAGGTCTTTAATGACACGCAGTACCTCGGCCGTCAGCTCGGGATCGAGCGCCGAGGTCGGCTCGTCAAAGAACAAGATCTCCGGGTCGAGCGCCAAGGCGCGGGCAATACTCACGCGCTGTTGCTGACCGCCCGAAAGCTCACACGGAACCTTGTTCTCGTTGCCCACAAGCCCCATCTGAGCAATCAATTCATGCGCACGAGCTTCCGCCTGCTCGCGCGGGCGCTTAAGCACGCGGATCGGCGCGTCGATGATGTTTTTCATCACGGTATAGTGCGGGAACAGGTTGTAATTTTGGAACACCAGGCCGAATCGCGAGCGCGCCTGCTTGGGCACATCGCCCTTCGCATAGACCGCGCCCGAACCCGCATCCGTCGCAACGGCAAGGTCGCCAAACGAGAGCGAGCCTCCGTCGAGTGTCTCGAGCAGCGTGGCACACCGCAGCAGCGTGGACTTGCCGCCACCCGAAGGCCCGATAATCGCCACGACCTCGCCACGCTTCACCTCAAGCGAGATATCCTTGAGCACCTCATTGCCGCCAAACGCCTTACGCGCGTTCGATATATTCATTACCGAATTAATCATGGTAGTAATCCAATTTTTTCTCGGCGGCGCCCAGCAGCATCTCGACGACGAAATTAAAGACCCAGTAAATCAGCGCCGCGATCGCAAACGGCACCATGCTCACCTGCGAGGCGACCAGCGCCTTGGCCGTCGAGAACATCTCACCCACGCCAATGGCAAACGCCAGCGACGTGTCCTTGACCAGCGTGATGATCTCGTTGCCCATCGCCGGCAGAATACGCTTGGCGACCTGCGGCATCACGATATACAGAAACGTCTGCATGCGCGAATAGCCCAGCACCTCGGCTGCCTCGTATTGACCGCGCGGAATGGACTGCAGGCCCGAGCGATAGATCTCGGCAAAGTAACCGGCGTAGTTGATGATGAACGCTACGACGCACGCCGTCCACTTGGAATCGGGCGTGAGCGAAATGCCAAACACGTAGTACGGGGCAAAGTAGATGGCAAACATCTGCAGCATGAGCGGCGTGCCGCGCATGACCGAGATATAGATGCGCGCAATCCAGCGAAGCGGCGCGATTTTGCTCATGCGCATAAACGCCACGGGAATTCCCAGCGGAATCGACCCGAGCAGCGTCAACACAAACAGCTGCAAACTGACCAAGAACCCCTGGCCAAGCATCTGCATCATGACCTGAATAGACATTACTTGAGCACCCAATTATCGAAAGACAAACCATAGCTTGAATATTTATCGCAGAGGTCCTTGACCGTGCCGTCCTCGTAGAGCGCCTTGAGCGACTCGGCTACAGCATCGGCCGACTTGGTGTCGCCCTTCTTAAAGCCAACGGCGTAGTGCTCGCTGGACAGCGGCTCATCAAGCTGCGTATAGGCATCGGGCTTGGCGGCAAGCTGATACTGGGCAATCGAAAGATCGCACGCCACGGCATCGACCGCGCCGCTCTCGAGCTGCATAAACGCCGTGTTGTACTCACCGATGGTGTCGAGCGTGGCAAACGTCGCCGCCAGATCCTTCTGGTCACCCTCAAGCACATCCTGCGCAGCGGAATCGGTCTGAGTAATCACGGTCTTGCCGGCAAGATCGTCCCAGCTCTTGATGCCCGCATCCTTCTTGACCACGAGCACCTGCTCGTTGAGCATGTACGGCTCGGAGAACGTGTAGTCGTCCTCACGGCCCTCCATGGTAAAGCCATTCCAGATGCAGTTGATGGCGCCCGAGTTAAGCAGCGTATCCTTGGCATCCCAGTCGATGGCCTCGTATTTGACCTCCCAGCCCTGCTTATCGGCAACAGCCTTGGCCAGATCGAGATCAAAGCCGGTGTACTCGCCATCGTCGCCCACAAAGCCGTACGGAGGATAGGACTTATCAAAGCCCACCACGAGCTTCTTGGACTCCGCAGCGCCCTTCACATCCTTGGCCGCGGCAGAGCCAGCAGCGGAGCCCTTGCCGGCACCACCGCCGCAACCGACAAGACCAAGGCCAAGCACCGTAGCGAGCGAGCCGGCTAGACCAACAAACTGACGACGAGACATATCGGTGTTCATGGTATCCCCCCTTGATGGCACTTTAGTTAAGTAAAGTGATTCGTGTAACGTCCAGAATCATACACTTTAGCGTGATAGAGCACAAGGCGAGTTTGCCCGCCGCGTGAGGGGTGTGGGGGTTAAGTTTCCTGCTCTACAGTCCTGCTCACGACGGAGGCCACATTAAGTGGCCTCCTGTTCGTGCGGAACTCGCGATAAACTTAACCCCCACACCCCTCACGCGGCGGGCAACCGTCGTTGGGCTTATCACTGACACGAATAAACCGCTTGTATATCGTCTGCTGGCTTGGCACGGTACAATACTTGCAGCTTTAATTCATGAATAAGTGGAGTTATTGATGGCAGAATCTCGTGCGGAGCGTAGGGCTCGTCGTGCTTTGGTGGAGGCGGTTGAGGGGTCGAAGGAGGAGAAATCTTCTACGAAATCCAAGTCTTCTAAAGCTGCAAAAAGCAAATCGACCAAGAGCAGGGCTAAGACCAAGCGTTCTGACTCTCGTCGAGGCGGAGACAAAGCGTCTCAGACTCGCTCCAAGCGTCCGCATAAAGATCCGGTTTCGCCTGCGCGTAAGGCTGTGGATCCCAAGTCTCCCTGTTCCATCATGAGAGCTTGTGGCGGATGCACGGCGCTCAATCGTCCTTATAAAAAGCAGTTGGCAGCTAAGCAGGCTGCTATGGAGGAGCTTTTTGCTTCGCTTTGTGAGCGTGAGGGCATTGCTGTAGATCCTATTCGTGGCATGGGTGTCACCCTGGGCGACCCGGGCAAATATCCTGCGCCGCGCGGTTTTCGCCATAAGGCCGCCACTCCCTTTGCTCCCGGTAAGGAGGGCGCTGTCCGTTGCGGTTTCTTTGAGCGCGGCACGCACAAGATCGTTGCCGTACCCGAATGCCCCGTCGAGGCACCGGGCGCCCGTCAGATTCTCAACGGCATCGCACGCGAAGCTGAGCGGCTGCATATTCCCGCCTTTAATGAGGACAAGCATCTTGGTTTGCTTCGCTATGCCGTCGTCCGCTGCGGTTGGCGTACCGACCAGGTCATGGTCACGCTCGTGACCGCTCAGCGCGACTTGCCGCATGCGCAGGAGTTCTTTGAGGCTGTCACCGCACTCGATCCGCGCATCGTCACCGTCGCCCAAAACATCAACGGACGCCCCGGCAACGCCATCCTCGGCGAGGAAACCCGCATCGTGTATGGCGCCGAATGCATGCGCGACCAGCTGCTCGGCTGCGAATTCGACATCTCCCCCACCGCGTTTTATCAGACCAACCCGCAACAGACCGAGCTGCTCTATCAGCTCGCTATCGACGGCATGGATTTGCACCAGGGCGATGTGCTCATGGATGCCTACTGTGGCAGCGGTACCATCGGTCTTTGCGCAGCTAAAGATGCCCAGAACAAGGGTATCGGCATTATGCTGCTCGGCGTTGAGCGCAACCCGGCGGGCATTGCCGACGCACGTCGCAATGCCGAGCTCAACGGCCTCACCCGCAGCGCTTGGTTTATGGCCGACGACGCCACCGATTACATCCTGGACGCTGCCGATAACAACGAGCGCGTTGACGTTCTCTCCATCGACCCGCCGCGCGCCGGCTCTACACCCGAGTTCCTCGAAGCCGCCTGCGCACTTAAGCCGCGCCGCATCACCTATATCAGCTGCAACCCCGTCACCCAAGAGCGCGACCTACACCAGCTCCTCGACGGAGGTTATCGCCTGCTCAAGATCACGCCGGTCGACATGTTCCCTCATACCGACCACACCGAGACCGTCGCGGTCCTCGAGCGCCGCTAATCCACCGGCACAAGAAAGGGGACGGCCCGTCTGGACTGCCCCCTTCGCTTGGTTTATGAACTCCGCTACATCCCCTTGCGCAGGTCGCACACGCCGGCTGCCGCCATCTCGCGCAGCAGCGTCTCGCGATCGCGCGTCACGATCAAATCCAGCGGGAAGTGAATCTCGTCGAGCATCTTGCGCGCGTGATCGAGCTTGCCAATGGCCATGCCAATGTGGGCATCGGTCGACACGCCAATGCCAACGCCCAGCTCGGCGCAGCGCTCGGCGATCTTGCGGCATACGGCCCAATGCTCAGTGTCGGCACCGTGCTCAAGACTATGGTTGTTGATCTCGATAATCTTGTGCTTGGCCTTGGCCGCCAACAGCACCTCGTCGATATCGAACGGCACGCCCGAGCGCCCCGCATGCCCCAGCATGAACACCTTGGGGTGCTCCAGGGCATTGATGTACATCTCGGTCGTCTCGGCGAGCGTCGCGCCTTCGGCAAACTGCGGGTTATGCACGCTTGCCACCAAATAATCCAAATTACGCGCCACCAAATCGAACAGCGAATGCTCACGACTATACGAATCGCCGGCGATATTGAGCGAAACGGGAATGTCCTCGCCAAACAAGCTTCCGTCCAGCGAAACGATATCGGCCTCGGCGCCGCGGAGCACCAGCACGCCGCTCCAAATGCGCGGCCAGATATCCTGGTTAATAAAGAACTGGAAACTGCGCAGGTCATTGGGGCAAGGCGTAACCATCGAGCTTAAATGATCGGCGGAACCGAGCACCTGAAGGCCACGCTCCGCCGCCCAATAGATGTTCTCCTCAATGGTTGAGTACGCATGCGCGGAGAACATCGTATGAGTATGGATATCACAGGAAAGCAGGTAGGGCATCAGGTCTCCTTGTCCAGCATGGCCGTCGCGTATATTCATTGTACGCATAGCTTTCGGCAGTCGTAAAACTGCTTCATCCCAATCACACAACGGCATAGACAACGGGGTCTGGCTTAACACCAAACCCCGTTTCACGTAAAACATTGTAAGCAGAGCGCTTTACTTTTAACGATACTCGTCCGCCAACTGTTTCCAAGCGGGTAGCGAATTGATAATCGTTTCGTAACTCACGCAATAGCCCAGGCGGAACCAACCCGGCATGCCAAAGCTGTCCGAGGGAACCGCAAGCAACTCATGCTTCTTTGCGCGCTCGCAAAACGCATTCGCATCGGGCTCGAGTGCCTTCACCCACAGGTAGAAAGCACCGTCCGGCTCAACATAGGTATAGCCGTAGTCCGCCAAGGCGTCGGTAAGCGCCGTGCGGTTGCGAGCATAGGCCTCGATATCGCTCGGCTCATCGATGCAATCGATAATCACGCGCTGGAAGAGCGCCGGTGCACATACAAAACCCAGCGTACGGGCAGCACCCGCAACGGCCGGCATCAGACGCGCAGCCTGCGGATTGGTGTTGGGAACCAAGATCCAGCCAACGCGCTCACCCGGCAACGACAGCGACTTAGAATACGAGTAGCACACAACGGTGTTCTCGTAGATCGAGGGCACCCAAGGCACCTCGGCACCGTACACGATCTCGCGGTACGGCTCATCCGAGATGAGCATAATCGGATTCTCGGGATCACGCCGAGCGTTGGCCTCGCGCAGAACATTGGCCAGTCGCGTCAGCGTGTCGCGCGTATATACGGCACCGGTCGGGTTGTTGGGCGAGTCGATGATGACGGCCGCCGTCTTTTCGCTGATCGCCCTGAGCACGTTATCCACGCTCAGCTGGAACGTGTCTTCATCGGCGAGCGCCTCGACACACGTGCAACCGGCCTTCTCAATCCACACGCGATACTCCGGGAAGTACGGGGCGATAACAATAACCTCATCGCCCGGGTTCGTAACGGCGTTGAGCGTGCAGGTGAGCGAAGCCGCGGCACCCACCGTCATAAAGACGTCCTTGCCCTCATAGCTCGTGCCAAAGCGACGGTTGAGCGATTCGGCGACGGTCGCTCGACATTGCGGCAGGCCCGGTGCGGGCGTGTAGCCGTGCAGCTGGTCGCTCGGCAGCTCCAAGGCCTTCTTAATGGACTCCGCCACGGCAGCGGGCGCCGGAACACTCGGGTTGCCCAGCGAAAAATCGAATACGTTTTCCGCGCCGATCTGTGCCTTGCGCTCAAGACCATAGCTAAAGATCTCGCGGATGATGGAGCTTTCCGCACCGCGAGCATACATAGTTTCGTTGATCATCTGTTCCCCTTTCGCATAGGCGCTATTGTACGCTTTAGTCGAGCAAAGTGCCGCAGCAATGTTAATTGGGGACAGACTTAAATGCGCGAAAACGCACATTTAAGTCTGTCCCCAATCAACAGATGGCCCCATATCGCTCAAAAGAAAAAACCTTCGCAGGTTTCCCCGCGGAGGCTTTTGTTACAAGGGCTATTTGTCGTCGTCGGTGTCGGCACCGGCATTGACGGCACAGTCATCGCCGGCATCATCGGATGCGGCTTCGGCATCCTCCTGCATGGCCGCCTGCGCAAATGCCGCGGCATCAGCCGCCAGCTCCTCCTCGCTCATACGAGGCGCGCGCCTCTTGGTCGGTATGCCGGCCGCCTTGGCATTGCGCTCCTCCTTGGCCGCCAGGATATCGCCCTCGCGCTCAAGGTAGGCATCCCACTCATTGTCGAGCAGGGCGTTCACGGCGTCGCCCTCGACGGTCTCGCGCTCAAGCAGCACCTTCGCCATCAGATCAAGCTGATCGCGACGGGCATCCAAAATCTCGACCGCGCGGCGATGGGCCTCGCGCATGATGCGCTGAACCTCGATATCGATGCGGCGCGCCGTCTCCTCGGAGTAATCCTGGTGATCGGCATAGTCGCGACCAAGGAACACCTGATGCTGCGCCTCGCCAAACACTTGCGTGCCCAGCTCCTCGCTCATGCCCAAACGCGTAACCATCTCGCGTGCCATCTTGGTCGCGCGCTCCAGGTCGTTGCTCGCGCCCGACGTGATGTCATCGCACATGAGCTCCTCGGCAACGCGGCCGCCCAAGAACACGGCAAGCTCGTCGAGCATCTCGTTCTTGGTCTTGAGGAAGTGATCCTCCTGCGGAAGCTGCAACGTGTAGCCCAGAGCCTGGCCGCGGCTGACGATCGAAATCTTATGAACCGGATCGGAGTGCTCCAAGATGTGACCCACCAAAGCGTGACCGCTCTCATGATAGGCAATCGTGGTGCGCTCGGCCTCGGTCATCACGCGACCCTTGCGTTGCGGTCCGGCAATCACGCGCTCCATCGACTCCTCGACCTCGTCCATCGAGATCACGGAACGATGGCGGCGAGCGGCCAGCAGCGCAGATTCGTTGAGCAGGTTTGCCAGATCGGCACCGGTAAAGCCAACGGTCATCTGGGCGAGCTTCTCAAACTTAACGTCCTCGTCCATCGGCTTATTCTCGGCATGTACGCGCAAGATCTGCTCGCGACCCTTTACGTCCGGACGGTCGACCGTGACCTGACGATCAAAACGACCGGGGCGCAGCAATGCCGGATCCAGAATATCGGGGCGATTGGTTGCGGCGATCAGGATGACCGACTCGCTTTCCTCAAAACCGTCCATCTCGACCAGCAGCTGGTTGAGCGTCTGCTCGCGCTCGTCGTGACCGCCGCCTAGGCCGGCTCCGCGCTGACGTCCCACGGCATCGATCTCGTCAATAAAGATGATCGACGGAGCCTGAGACTTGGCCTCCTTAAAGAGGTCGCGCACGCGGCTGGCGCCGACGCCCACGAACATCTCGACAAAGTCAGAGCCCGAGATGCTAAAGAACGGCACGCCTGCCTCGCCGGCAACGGCCTTAGCCAGCAGCGTCTTACCGGTACCCGGAGGACCAACCAGCAAAACGCCGCGCGGAATCTTGGCACCCAGCTTGCGATAGCGGTCCGGATCGCTCAGGAAGTCGCGGATCTCCTCGAGCTCCTCGACGGCCTCGTCCACGCCGGCAACGTCCTCGAACTTTACCTTGGGACGCGTAGCCTCGTTAGTCTTGGCGTTGGTCTTGCCAAACTGCATGTTCCTGTTATTGGCGCCCATCATCTGGCGCATAAAGTAGAACATGATGGCGATCAGGGCGATCGTCGGCAGCACGCTCATCGCCAAGTCGCCCCAAAAATCGGGGTCGTTGGTGTTGACGATATACTTGGTGTCGGGGTGCTCCGCCATAAGCTCGGCAAGCGAATCGGAGCCGACATAGGTCGAGGAAAAGCTCTTGAGCTCGCTCGTATCGCCCTTGTCCTTTTTTGTCTTCCAGTAATGACCCGCCACGCTTCCGTCTTGAACCGTATAGGTCAAATCTTCGACGCGATCCTGCTTAATGGCGCTGACCATCTCGCTCGTCGCGAGCTTAACGGTATTGCTGGAGCTGGCAAAACCGGAGCCCATATTAAAGAAGGCATAGCCCAGAAGCGCGCAAGCCAAAAGAAAATACAGCCAGCCCGTACGCGTGGGCTTCTTGCCTCCGGGCATCCCCGGGATCTTAGGCTCCCGGGGAGTCTGGGAATTGTTGTCGTTACGGTCGTCGGGCATCTTACGAATAAACCTCCGGTTTCAAAATGCCCAGATACGGAAGGTTGCGATAGCGCTCGGCATAGTCGAGGCCGTAGCCCACCACAAAGGCATCGGGGCAATGGGTTCCAACATACTTGGGCGTGATGGCCGAGGTGCGGTCCTCAACGTCCTTCCACAGGAAGGCAGCGACCTCCAGCGAGGCGGGCTTGCGGCTCTCAAGGTTCTTCATCAGGTACTTGAGGGTCAGGCCCGAGTCCAGAATGTCCTCGACGATCAGCACGTCGCGACCACGGATGTCGATATCCAGGTCCTTAATGATACGCACGATGCCCGAAGACTTCACACCGTCGCCATAGCTCGAAACAGCCATGAAATCGATGTTGGTCGGCAGCTCGATCTTGCGCATCAGGTCGCCCATAAAGACAACGGCGCCGCGCAGGACCGCGATCAACACCAGATCCTTACCAGCGTAGTCGCGCGTAATCTCCTCGCCCAAGCGAGAAACGATACCTTCGATATCCTCCTGCGTAAACAGAACCTTCTCGATATCCGGATGTTGAGAAGCCATGACAACCCTTTCTTGTGCTTAATCGCCCACACACCGCCGTATGGACGCGAACTACACATTCTAGCAGCGCACGGGGTATATTTTCCAGCCCGCGCATCATCAGCGCGGGAATACCGTCAACGCCGCACAGAAAAGCTGGTGCGAGAAGCTAATCCGCATCAACCACGCGAAGCAGATAGGCCACACGCGTCGCCGCCGTGCACTTAAAGCGTTCGTCCGTGCGAACTCCGACGACCCACACCACGGCACCTCCCGGCGCCGTCCTCACCATGGGCACGCCGGCGCGCTCAGAAACGGGAATGCGAGCCTCACCTAGCAAGTCGGATACCTTCTTGCTTCGGCCACTCATCCCCAACGGGCACATCACGTCTCCCGGTGCGGGACCGTCTACCCACAGGCGCGCCAATCGCGCCTCGGCAGGGATCTCGCCACGCGAGCCCGCCAAGATTCGCTCGCTATCGCTGTCGGCAAAACCCAGGGCAGCCGCGTCCACCAAAGCCGTCACTTCTCCGGCAGCCGCAAGCTCACGGGCGCGGCGCACGATGTCGCATCCCGGCTCAACGGCCATCGGCTCTGCGACCAGCACACGTCCCCCGCCCAACGGCAAACGCCCGGGTATGGTGATCCAATCCGCGACCAGGCCCTCACGAGCCGCCGGTGCCTTAAACGCCAGCATGCCAAACTCTACGCGTGCGTCAATCCCCGCCGGAAGCGTGACCGAGCCGGCGCCCTCGGCAACGCAGGAAAGAACTCGCTCCACATGTCGCATCTCTGCACGAGCGTCCGGATCGATGCGCTTAATCGCCAGCCGCACGATGCGCCGCGCGATTACCACCTCGGCCGCAGCAAGGCGCCTGGCATCGAGCACCAGCGCGCCCGCCGCCTCTTTGCGCAAACAGCTTCGAAACGCCTGTGCCGACAGCTGGGATAGAAACGCATCTTCGTCACCAAGGATCTCACAGGCGGCGCCAATCGTCTTGCACACGCTCGCATTACGCTGCGCCACCACCGGCATCACCCGATGGCGCACGTAGTTTCGCAGATACGAGACATCCTCATTGCTCTCATCTTCGCGCCACGGCTGTCCATGTACCTGTAGATAGCCCACGAGCTCGCCATGAGTTAAGTCGAGCAAGGGACGCACCACGATATTCCTTCGGCGGGGAATGCTCGAAAGCCCAGCTGGACCCGACCCCTTAATGGCGTTCATCAAAAATGTTTCCGCGCGGTCCGAAGAGGTATGGGCAGTGCAGATGCGTGCCGCCGTTCTCGGCGCCCCCGTCTTGGCGCAAAGCTCGCGTACATACCTTCGCGCCGCGGCATAGCGCACCTCGCGCGCCGCTGCCTCGATATTTCCCGACTCCCCATCAAAATAAGCGTGCTCCACACACAGCGGTAAACCATATTGCGCGCAAAGCCCGCGCACAAAGGCCTCATCGCCGTCGGACGCCTCGCCTCGCAGATGGTGATTTACATGAAGCACATGCAGGCGCTCGCGAGCAATGGGGGCAACGCCGCGTCCATCTTGGATATCCAACTTTGATGTACACGCCATAAGAAGCAGTGCCGTCGAGTCCGCACCGCCTGATACCATGAGCACCACAGGAGCAGCCTGCTGCCTCGTCCGGGTCTCATCGACTGCCCCAGGCACGGCATGGTGTCCATAATGCTGAGATACCGTAGGCATTTGCTTCCTCCTCTATTCGTCCGCACCCATTGTATCCTTTGGAATCTTATGTCTCGTCTGCACCTTCATATCCTCGGCAGTGGCTCTAAAGGCAACTGCGCACTCATCGAGGGCCCGCAGGGGCTCATTATGGTCGATGACGGACTGTCTCGCCGCGAAACGCTCAAACGCATGGCGGAACTCGGACTGTCGGTAGACGACGTGTACGCCCTTGTTGTCACCCATGAACACAGCGACCACATCAAGGGGCTTGAGGTATGGTGCAAGCATTGGAATGGCCCAGTCTTTTCCAGCAGAGGAACGCTCACGTCCAAAGAAAGCCTCGCACATCTACCTGTCGAGGAATTCGACCCAGGTGACGCCCCCTCTATTGCCGGAGTCCACATTCAAACATATTCGACATCCCACGACGTCGTTAATCCCGTCGGCTACCGGTTTGACGCTCAGGGTGATTCAATTGGCTTTGCCACCGACACCGGCGAGTTGTCGAAGCATGCCATCGATACGCTCAAGGACTGTCGCATTCTCGCACTCGAAAGCAACCACGATGTAACCATGCTGCGTCAAGGCGACTATCCTCGCTTTCTTCAGGAACGTATCCTGTCTGTAAAAGGACATCTCTCCAACGATCAGGCCGCCGATGCCGCACGCGCGTTGGTAACCGATCGCACCGAGCAACTTATCGCGATGCACATTAGCCAAGACAACAATCGCCCAAGCCTGACCGTCAAAAGCTACGCAAGCTCCCTCGGAGCAACACTCGACAACGAACTTGGCAGCGCCGCCACCCGCGTTGAGGGGCTGCATAAACTCACAATACGTCCCGCCGGGCAATATCGGCCCATGACCATTCAATAGGCCAGCCCAAATAGAAAAGGGGGCCGGGAATCACTTCCCAGCCCCCTTAACGCAGGCACCGATGCCAATAGCCGATAGCGTTAGTCGATGGAAATCTTCGTAACGTTCTTCTTCTCGACAATCTTAGGAACCGTAACGGTAAGGATGCCGTCAGCATACTTAGCCGAAAGGCCCTCGCTCGAAGCGTCCTTCAGATACACGCCGCGCGTCGCACTGTACGAGCCGAACTCCTTCTGGAGGAAGTTCTTACCCTCGTTTTCGGCGCTCTCCTCGACGTTCACGCTGATGGACAGGCGACCCTCATTGAGCTCAACGTCGATGTCATCCTTGGCGACACCGGTCAGATACGCCTTGACCTCGTAGCCATCGCCCTTGTCCTCAACGTCAACGGGGAACGCCGTGGAGGCAATCGAGTTGTTTGCAAGGTCGGTCATATCATCAAACAGATCGAACAGCGAGCTAGCAGAAGGACGAACGCCAAAAACCGAACGATAAGGAACCATGCTTGCCATGTTTACCACTCCTTTTAAGGACTGCCGAGCCATCTTCTAGGTGACTGGGACTTCTTTTGACGCTCTTATATATGCCCACCCAGTGCTCATATATACATCGACTATAAAGTTTTTTGAGTCCAGTACTATAAGCATATCTAAGTGTGTATGACTCAGGTCTTAGTAAGGTTAAGGTTCTTTGAACCAGAGCTTAAATAAGAAGTATGTTCGCAGCTACAAATAACAAGGGGCTTACAATGAGCGCGTACACGTTGTTGGTAACGAGCTAAAGGGCATCATGGACGACCAAAACCAGAACAATATGTTTATGCCGACGCAGGGCGAAGATACTTCTACGCAGCCGCCACGGTTCCATCGCCCCCACATCTCGCAAGAGCCCATTAATGATCCTGAGCCCGATTATGTGACGAGAAATCGATATCAAACGCTCGAGGATGCCCAAACGGGACGTAAACATATGGGCGTTGCCTCGGGAGACCCTGTATATCTGAAAGACGCACCATTATCTAAAAACAGCGCAGCTAGCGATGAGCCGATGAAAGCATCCGCCGCTCATCAACAAAGAGGGCCTCGACCCAAGCAAACCTTGACGCATTCGGCTCGCTATCTCGAAACGCCAAAACAGGGAAAATCAATCTTCGTTTCGTCAAGTAAACGACGCAAGCAGCATCAGCTGACAATTCTGCTTTTGATCATTGCGGCCATAGCAGTTGCCCTTGTTATACGATTTATTTTCTTTAAATAAAGGCTCAATACCAAAAACAACAAGATCGTCTGGTGTAATTGAGTCATTTACACCCCGTAAACGCAAAAAAGGGGGAGGCCGCGAGGCCTCCCCCTTCTTCAAGTCATCCGACGG
>DXZN01000027.1 GCA_019419645.1 Collinsella sp.
GGGCGCAAGCCCCCGCTCCCCGCCGGCTCTTACACCACATCTGTGCGCACTACCTGAGTTGCGGTGAAATGAGGATTTTTTAGCCTGGAAAAGCCGTTATTCAATCCCTATTTCACCGCAACTTTTCTATAGACTGGATTTCGGGCTGATGCTAAGTTTGTAACATTTCAAAACTCTACCGGATTACGGGGCTGAATTGACAACCTCCATCCATTCCAGTAATTTGCAAATTTCAACAAACCATCTACCTGCGGTTTTATTTAGGTCATTTTTGCTGTGGTCGGGCATCACCAATCTAGCCCCGTAATCCGCCCCACTATTGATAACAGCAAGTATGAAACGGAGCTATTTTTACCCACTCTTTACCTCTATTGCGATCTCCGCTCGCATGATCTCCTGAGTTGCGGTGAAATAAGGACTGTTTGGCGGGTAGATGCCGCTATTCAATCCCTATTTCACCGCAACTTCGCAGTTACTGGCGGACCAGGCGGGCGCAGAAGTGGCCGTCGTAGGAGTCGGCGTTTACGGGAACGCTTTGGAAAAGGCCTCGAGCGTTTTGTCGTACGGAAACGAGCTTCTTAGCTTGTTCGAACTCGGGGAGCTGCAGAATCTGGGCTTCGGAGACGGGGGCCACGGTAAAGCCGGCGCCCTCGGGAGAAGCCAGGAAAGCATCCACGACCTGCGTGTTCTCTTCATTAAAAACCGAGCAGGTGGCATAGATAAGCTCACCGCCGGCAGCCACGCGCGCGGCTGCTTCCTTGAGCATCGTCAGCTGCAGGCGGGGCAACTCGGTCGTAACATCGTTCTCGGTCAGGCGCCACGGAATCTCAGGGTGGCGGCGCATGGTGCCGGTGCCAGAGCACGGCGCATCGATAAACACCGTGTCGAACAGGGCGGGCTCGCCAAGCATCGCGTCAAAAGACGTGAGCACCTCATTGAGCTCGCAGGCATCGCCCGACACCGTACGAACACCTGAGATACCCGCCTTATGTAGGCGCGCGAGATTCTGATCGCACTTACGATCGTGCAGATCGAGCGCAGTATGCTGACGCTCGTACCCGGCACGCTTGGCCTGGCACATCATCACATAGGTCTTGGTGCCGCGACCGGCGCCAATCTCCAGGCAACGACCGGGACGCGTCGCCGCAGTAGCGATAAGCTGAGCGTTGAGGTCCGAGGCAACCGCAGCCGCACGCTCAAACACGCCCGATGCAACCGTGACCTGCGCATCGACCGGAGCATGGCAGCCCGGGAAGACAGGCGCAACGAGCTGCGAGATATACGGGTCGGCCTTGGTCGCAAACGCATTCTCGTGCAGCGCAAGCGGCGCAGGCGCAAGATTGCCGGCAAAGTTGAGCGCGCCCTCGGGCGTATCGAACGAGGCCATAATACGAGCGCACAGCCAGCGAGGAAGACCCATCAAACGAGACAGACGAACCAAACGGCGCTCAGACTCATCCACGTCGGATGCCGTGGCGAAGTCCTCAACGTTGTCCGCAACCTTGTGCAGCACCGCGTTAGCCAGGCCCGCGGCAGACTTAGCACCGCTGCGCACCAGTTCAACACCCTGGCTCACGGCAACACGGCCAGGCGTATGCAGATAAAGCATCTCGAAGGCCGAGATGCGAAGCGCCATGCGAACGCGCGGCGCGACCTTTTTGGGCTTATCCAAAAATTGATCGAGCAACTCATCCAAAATACCCTGCGTGGCGGCAACACCGAGCGCCAAACGGGCGGCAAAAGCAGAATCGCGCTGGTCAATGGCCTTGGCGGAAGCACGTGAAGACAACACGTCACGTGCGTACATACCGCGACGATCGGCCTCCATCAGCACATCGAGCGCAAGCTTGCGCGCGGGAGACAGCTTGCTCATGACAAAACACCCCAGATAAGATCGGCACCCTGCAGGCCAGCAGCCCAAGCAGAAGCGGCCATAGCACGCTTGCCATCAGGCTTAACCTCGAGCAACTCAACCGAGCCATCGGAAAGGCCAAGGTAAACACGCTTAGCCTGAACGAGAACCTGACCCTCGCCAAGCGACACATCAGCCGCCGCAGCATCGAGCACACGCACGGTCTTGCCGGCAATCACGCAACGAGCAGGCGCGGTATCGGACGAGGCCAGTACATGATGCACGCAATCAAGCGCCGCCATGTGCGGATCCAGGCGCATCTCCTGCTTAGAAATCTTGGCAGCATGGGTAACGAGCGCCTCGTCCTGTTCGATCCACACGGCGGTGCCATCGGCAAGAGAAGGAAGCGTATCGGCAAGCAGTTTACCGCCAAGCTCACCAAGCTCCATGGTCAGCGCCTCAGCATGCTTACCGGCAACCGACGTAGACGCCTGGGCACAATAAGCGCCGGTATCAACGCCATGTCCAATACGCATGATAGAAACGCCAGCAACCTCATCACCAGCAAGAATCGCACGCTGAATAGGAGCAGCCCCACGCCAGCGAGGCAGCAAGGACGCATGAACATTCACAATACCAAGCGGCGCCATATGCAGCACCTCATCCGGCAAAATGCAACCATAAGCAGCCACACAGAAAATATCGGCTTGCGCAGCTTGGAGCGCCTCAACAACCTCGGCCGTCATACGATTAGCCTCAATAACCGGCAACCCAAGCTCAAGCGCCTTGGCCTTAATAGGAGACGGCTCCAACTTTTTACCACGCCCGCGAACAGCATCAGGACGAGTAACAACAAGCGCAATCTCATTCCCAGCCTCAACAAGCGAAGTCAAAGAAGGCACAGCAAAATCAGGCGTACCCATTAACACAATACGCATAAAGATCGTCTCCCCTCAACCAAAGCCGAGACGGCTACAAAGAACAGCGGAAAGCAAGGTTCCCAGGCCATCCGCAATAACAATTCAACAAGAACAAATATACCCAAAACCAAAGAAAGAGCCGCAATAAAAGCAGCTCTTCCAACAAAGCACCTATCAGCGAAGACGCCCATCCCTGGCCCGACGGCACCTGGGCGAGACAAGCAGCGTCAACGTAGTCCCCGGGGCGCCCGCCTATATCGTCCCGCGCGCAGTTTCGCAGCGCAGCGAGAATGTTTGAGCACGGGATGATATAGGCGGGCGCCCCGGGGACGGACAAACCTACTCCGTCTCGCCCGGTCGAGCGCCGCGGGCCAGGGCGTCCTGGTACTCCTTGACTGCCTTGATACGCTGCATCGGCTTGAGTCGCTCGAACATGGTGTTGCCGTGCAGGTGATCGATCTCGTGCTGCAGGCACACGCAGAACAGGTCGCCCGTTGCTTCATAGCGAATCAGGTTGGCATCCAGGTCATACGCCTCGACGACAACATGATCGGGACGCTCGATCTCGCAGCTAATGCCGGGGATGGACAGGCAGCCCTCGCTATACGGCACCAGATGGTCGCTCTGCTCAACAATGACAGGGTTGATAAGCACGTACGGGTCATAGTCGTTCTTATCGGTATAGTCGCAGTCGATGGTGACGAGCTGAATGAGCTCGCCGATCTGCGGGGCAGCCAGGCCACAGCCGCCGTTGTCGAACATCATCTTCTTCATCTTCTCGGCAAGCGCCTCGATCGCCGGGGTGATCTCCTCGATGACGGCGCACTCCTGGCGCAGACGAGGGTCGGGCGACAGTACGATTCCATTGGCTTCCATGGCCGTCCTTTCGGGTTGTTACATCAAATCATAGGCGTCGACGTCAACGCTTACGCTCACGCCGCGCACGGAGCCCACCTCTTTGAGGCAGGCGTCGATATCATCAGAGACATGGTACCCTACCGGCGACTTCACAAGCAGATGGAAGCGGTAACGGTCCTTGGCTCTCTCGATTACACACGAAGCAGGGCCCAGTACCTGCGGCACGGCGCTCCCCGCCCGCAAAAAGTCAGGCGCGGCGGCATGCCAGCGACGCTTGAGGAGCTTCGCGATGCGCCCGATATAGTCTCGCGCGTCATCCGCGTTCGTCGACCATACCAAGATGTTGGCCAAGCGCACGAACGGCGGATACAGCGCGTCGCGGCGCTGGTCTAGGTCGTGGTCGGTAAAGATCGAACGATCGTGCTCGGCGACGGCGCGAATGACCGGGTCCTCGGGCAGGTAGGTCTGGATGATAACCTCACCGGGGCGATCTCCGCGTCCGGCACGGCCCGCGACCTGCTCCAGCAAATCGTAGGCGCGCTCCCCCGCTCTAAAATCGGGCAGCTTGAGGGCAAAGTCGGCATTGACCACGCCCACAAGCGTGACCTCGGGAAAGTCGAGGCCTTTGGCGATCATCTGGGTGCCCAGCAGCACCGCGCAATCGGCCGCATCGAACTGCTCGAGCAGCTTTTTGTGCGCGTCCTTGCCGCGCGTGGAATCGGCATCCATGCGAATGATGGCGACGTCGTCGGGCAGCATCTGGTGCAGCGCATCCTCGATCTGCTGCGTGCCCAAGCCCATTTTTGCCAGGTAGCGGCTGCCGCACTTGGGGCAGCGACTCGTGGGCGCGGGATACGGCTGCACGCGCCAGGACGATCCGCAGGTGTGGCACTGCAGTGTGTGCGTGCGCTCATGATACGTGAGCGCCGTGGAACAGTGGTTGCAGGTGGGGACGCAACCGCACTCGCGGCACATCAGAAACGGCGCAAACCCGCGGCGGTTGTGCAGCAACACGGCCTTTTCGCGGCGCTCGACCACACGCTCCAGGCCTTCCATCAGCGGTTTAGAGAACATGGAGCGACTGCCGTGCGCGAACTCGCGGCGTAGGTCGGCAATGCGGACTGTGGGCAACACGGCGTGTCCCGGGCGCTCGGGCATCTCGACACGCGTCCAGGTGGCTCCGTTGTACGTGCCGCGGCGGCAGCGGTCGAGGGCCTCGGCAGAAGGGGTGGCCGAACCCAACACGAGCGGGCAGCGATACCGACGCGCCATCTCGGCAGCCACCTCGCGCGCATGGTATCGCGGGCTGGAGCCCTGCTTGTAGCTGGTCTCGTGCTCCTCGTCGATAATAATGAGGCCCAGATCGCTGAGCGGGCAAAAGAGCGCCGAGCGGGCGCCCACGACCACGCGCGCGGCACCGCTGGCGACCATATCCCACTGGTCCAGGCGCTCGCCAGCAGAAAGACGCGAATGGAACACAGCGACCGTCTCGCCAAAGCGCGAGCGGAAGCGGCCGACGGTCTGGGCCGTCAGCGAGATCTCGGGTACGAGCACGCAGGCCGAACGGCCGGCCGCCAGCACGCGCTCAATCGCCGAGAGGTAGACCTCGGTTTTGCCGGAACCGGTGACGCCATCGACAAGGACCACGTCGCCGTGGGCGACAAGGCGGACGCGCTCAATCTGCGCAAGGGCCTGCTGCTGGCCGTTGGTGAGTGCCACCGGGGCCTTCCCACTCGCCGAGGACAGCGTGGTCTGCTCGCTGCAGCCACGCCAGGCGCGGCGCTCTTCCACCACCACGACGCCGCGTTTTTCGAGCGCCTTGATGGTTGCCGACATGCTGTTGTAGAGCAGGTTGAGGTCGCGCGTCGTGACGGGGCCGCACTGAAGCGCCTCGATGAGCTGACGCTGACGGACCGCGGTCTTGGGCGGCGTGTAGTCAAAGCCTTCGGGCGTAAGCATCACCCAGCGGTTTTGGATGGGTTTGACGGCGGGACGCTCAACCGACCATGCGCCGTCATCGCCCTTGACCACGCGCGGGCTGCCGCCCGGAGGCAAGAACAGGCGCAGGCACTCGGAAAGCGTCGCGACGTACTCGCGGCTCATCCAACGTGCGATACGGGCGGCCTCGGCGGTAAAGAGCGGCTTGCTGAGGATAGCCTCGATAGGCTTGACGCGCGCGGGGTCGAGAGCGTCGTTACCTTGCAGGTCGCCCAGCTCGGGCGCGATGTCGACGATGTAGCCCGCGGCCGCACGGTTGCCAAAATGAACTAGGACGGTGGAGCCGATCTGGGCATCGTTGGCAAGGGGCTCGGGGATGCCGTAAGCAAACGGTTCGGACAGCGCACGGGTAGGGATGTCCAGGACCACACTCGCATGGGCGGCAACGGGCTCAGACTGCGCCGGGGCGACGGCAGGGGCCGCGGACTTCGGAGCTTCCTCCGGTTCCGGCGAACCAAACAGCGACAGTTGCTCGGCCATGGTCTCTGTACCTCCCATCCCATACGTCTTTAGAAACAAGAGCCCCGCTCGGGTGAACGGGGCTCGGATACATGCGTTTACGCAGCTGCTACAGCGCCATCGTGCGGGCGCGGTCGATGCGCGCCAGGCAGTCGTCGCGGCCGACGAGCGCCATGGTCTCGCCCAGCGGAGGGCTCACCATGTTGCCGCAGACGGCGACGCGCACGGCCTGGAACACCACGCGCTTCTTGAGGTCCATCTGCTCGGGCAGCGGCTCAAGCGCGGCGTCGATGTTGGCAGCCGTCCACTCGTCCACACCCTCGAGCGCGGCCTTGGCGGCATCCAGAATGGCGCCCATGCCTTCCTTGGCCAGGCCCTTGTTAACAGACTTCTCGTCGTACTCGAGCGTCTCGGCCGTAGCAAAGATGGGAGCGGCGACGTTCACGGCATCGGCCGGCATCTTGGTGCGCGGCTTGACGATGGCGGCAAGCGCGTCAATCCAGTCCTCGCCGTACTCAACATTACCCTCGATGAGACCCGCCTCGTGCAGCTCGGGAACCATGATCTCGTCGGCAAACTGAGCGTCGGACATGCCGTTGATGTACTCAGCATTGACCCAGTCGAGCTTCTTGGGATCGAAGGTCGCGGGGTTCTTGGAGATGCGGTCGAGCGAGAACTTGCTGGCCAGGACATCGCGCGGGATGATCGTGGTCTCGCCGTCGAGCGACCAGCCGAGCAGCGCCAGATAGTTGACGAAGGCGTCGGACAGGTAACCGGCGTCGCGGTACTCCTCCACCGAGGTGGCACCGTGGCGCTTGGAAAGCTTCTTGCCGTCGGCACCCAAGATCATGGAGATGTGGGCGAACGTGGGCACGGGCGCGCCGAGGGCCTCGTAGACCATGACCTGGCGTGGGGTGTTGGACAGGTGGTCGTCGCCGCGGATGACGTGGGTAATCTTCATCATGGCGTCGTCGACGACGGTCGCGAAGTTATACGTGGGCGTGCCATCGGAGCGGAAGATGACGAAGTCGTCGAGCTCCTTGGCGTCGAAGGTCACCTCGCCGTGGACGGCGTCGTGGATAACGACGTCGCCGCGGTCCTCGGGCACCTTGATGCGCAGGACGTAAGACTCGCCGGCCTCGATGCGGCGGCGGGCCTCCTCAGGATCAAGATCGCGGCAACGGCGCTGATAGCCCTGGAAGGGGTCCTTGCGCTCCTGCGCGGCCTTGCGGTCGGCGTCGAGCTGCTCCTTGGTGCAGAAGCAGGGATAGGCCTTGCCCTCGTCCCAAAGCTTCTGGGCGGCCTGCTTGTACAGGTCCAGGCGCTCGGTCTGGGCGTAGGGGCCAAAGTCGCCGCCCACCTCGGGACCCTCGTCCCAGTCCAGGCCCAGCCAACGCATGGCGCGCAGGATGATCTGCGTATTCTCGTCGGTGGAGCGGGTGGGGTCGGTGTCGTCGATGCGCAGGATGAACGTGCCGCCGTTTGCACGGGCGAAAGCCCAGTTATAGATAGCGGTGCGGGCGCCGCCGATGTGCAGCTTGCCCGTGGGTGAGGGTGCAAAGCGGACGCGAACGTCTGATGCCATGGAAATCTCCTCGATTGCAGGATGGATGTCTAACCGCACCAGTATAAAGCAATACTGCCCACCTCCGCACAAAGGGCACCGACCCACTCATTGGGGACTACTCATTGGGGACAGACTTAAATGACCATTCGTTGGGGACGTTCTTCGAAGCTAACTGAACAGGAGTGTCCCAAACTGCCGTCACTTGGGGACGTTCCTAAACTGCCGGCAGAAAACGACCGTCCCCAAGTGCCGACACATAAGGAACGTCCCCAGGTGCCGTAAGAGAGTTCCTATTGGCTGGTCATTTAAGTCTGTCCCCAATGAGTAGGTGCGGAAAGCGTGTGAATGTTTGATTTACGCGCTATGATGTGCCCTTGCATAGAGAGCCCGGCGGAATGGTAACGGTCGCCGGGACACGTTTTTGAAAGGACAATCATGTCAGAAGAACTTCGTTCCATCCCGCCCCAACACGGGTCCTTTGTTTTTACGTCGGAGTCGGTGACCGAAGGTCATCCCGATAAGATCGCTGACCAGATCAGCGACGCCGTCCTCGACGCAATCCTCGCCAAAGAAATAGAGCTCCAGGAGCAGGGCTACATCGCCCCCAACGGCGTGCCTGCCAACGTTGAGAACGTCCGTTGCGCCTGCGAGACCCTCGTGACCACCGGCACTGTCATCGTCGCCGGCGAGATTCGCACCCAGGCCTACGTCGACGTACAGGAAATCGCCCGCGGTGTTATCCGCCGCATCGGCTACAACCGTGCCAAGTTCGGTTTTGACTGCGACACTTGCGGCGTTATGAGCCTCATCCACGAGCAGTCGCCCGATATCGCCCAGGGCGTCGACGAGTCCTTCGAGACCCAGACCGGCGCTACCACCGACCCGATCGACCTGATCGGCGCCGGCGACCAGGGCATGATGTTCGGTTATGCCTCCAACGAAACCAAGACCCTCATGCCCATGCCGCACTACCTGGCGAGCCGCCTGGCCGAGCGCCTGGCCGCCGTGCGTCACGACGGCACCCTCGCCTATCTGCGTCCCGACGGCAAGACCCAGGTCACCGTGCGCTACGAGGAAGGCAAGCCTGTCGAGGTCACTACCATCGTCATCTCCACGCAGCACGCCGCAGAGATCGAGGACATGGGCAAGATCAAGGCCGACCTCATCGAGCACGTCATCACCCCGGTCATGGCTGCCGAGAACATGCCGTGGGACAACGCGGACATCTATGTGAACCCCACCGGTCGCTTTGTCGTGGGCGGCCCCATGGGCGACACGGGCCTGACCGGCCGCAAGATCATCGTCGACACCTACGGCGGCTACGGCCGTCACGGTGGCGGTGCCTTTAGCGGCAAGGACTGCACCAAGGTGGACCGCTCCGCCGCGTACGCAGCGCGCTGGGTCGCTAAGAACGTGGTGGCCGCCGGCCTGGCCGACCGCTGCGAAGTCGAGCTTGCCTACGCCATCGGCGTTTCCAAGCCCCTCTCAATCATGGTTGACACCTTCGGTACCGCGCATGTTGCCGAGGACAAGATCGTCGAGGCTGTCGAGAAGACCTTCGACCTGCGCCCGGGCGCAATCATCCGCGACCTAGACCTGCGTCGCCCCATCTACGAAAAGACGGCAGTCTACGGTCATTTCGGCCGCGAAGACGCCGACTTCACCTGGGAGAATACCGACCGAGTCGAAGAACTCAAAGCAGCCTGTGGCCTGTAGGCTTACGAGAAAAGCCACAGCCAAATAGAAACACGCCAAAAAGAGGTACCGGAACAACCGGTACCTCTTTTTTATTAACCGGTGGCGAAGATGAGTCGACATGGGACGCAGAATAGGTTCCCAGCTGATGAATTTTGCAGCAAGCGTGCCCCTACCATGTATCCTAAGTTCCGAGGGCTTTGGTATTTGGTCGATCGCGAGTTCCGCACGAGCCGGAGGCCACTTAATGTGGCCTCCGTGCGAGCCAGGACTGTAGAGCAGGCGACCAAATACCAAAGCCCTCGGAACGACGGGATAGAACAGGAGCACCCATGGCAGGCAAGCCGCAAACACTAGCTACGACCTCGGCATTCGAGATCTTGGGCCCCGTCATGGTCGGCCCAAGTTCATCGCACACCGCCGGCGCCCTGCGCTGCGCCCAAGTTGCCGCCAGCCTGTTGGAAGGCCGCATCACCAAGGTCACCTTTGAGCTGTGGAACTCCTTTGCTCACACCTACCGCGGCCACGGCACCGATCGCGCACTCGTCGCTGGCATCCTAGGCCTCGACACCGATGATGAAAACATCAAGCAGGCCTTCAACCTCGCACGCGAGCAGGGCCTCGAATATCACTTTGAAATTAAGGGCGACGACGCCTCCATCCACCCCAACACCGTCGACATCGACATGGTCGACGACACGGGCGCCACGGCACAGGTCCGCGGTGAAAGCCTGGGCGGCGGCAAGATGCGCATCAGCCGCATTAACGGCGTCGGCGTCGACATCTCGGGCATGTACTCCACGCTCTTCGTGGCGCACCAGGATGTTCCCGGCGTGCTCGCCGCGCTCACGAACCTGCTCGCCTACGTACACGTGAACATCGCCTTCTGCCGCACCTACCGCACCGAGGTGGGCGGCCAGGCCTACTCCGTCTTTGAGACCGACGGCGCCCCCGACGACACCGTCGTCCCCATGCTCCGCAAGCTCGACAATGTCGATTACGCGACCTTTATCGAGCTCCCCGGTTCTGCCTCGTCGCTCTCCCCCGGCGTTTCGGCAAAGGAAATCTTCGACGACGGCGAGCAGCTGCTCGATGCGTGCGAGGAACTGGGGCTCAACATCGGCGCCGTCATGGCCGTGCGCGAGGCACGTCTGACCGGCGAGGCACACGCTATCGCCGCCATGCGCCGCGTGCTCGACGTCATGCGCGAAGAGACCACAGCCCCCATTTCCAATCCACAGCGCTCGCTCGGCGGCCTCATCGGCGGCGAGGCAAAGCTTGTCGATGCCACCAGCCGAAACGATCTGAGCATAAGCCTGATGGGCGCCGTCCAGACCGACGCCGTGGCCCGCGCCATGGCCGTGCTCGAGCGCTCCGCCACCATGGGCGTGATCGTCGCAGCTCCGACGGCAGGATCCGCGGGTGTTGTGCCCGGCTGCGTGCTGGCGCTCGCAGACCATCTGCAGCTGGACGACGAGCAGGTCATGGATGCCCTTTATTGCGCCGCCGCCATCGGCCTCAACCTCACCACGAGCGCCTGCGTTGCCGGCGCCGAGGGCGGCTGCCAGGCTGAGGTAGGAAGTGCGGCCGCCATGGCTGCCGCCGCGCTGGTGCAGATGCTCGGCGGCACACCCGAGCAGGCGCTCGATGCCAGTTCCATCGCGCTGAGTAATCTGCTGGGCCTCGTTTGTGACCCCGTCGGTGGCCTCGTGGAGGTGCCCTGCCAAAACCGCAACGCCATCGGTGTGGCAGCCGCCTTTAGCTCCGCACAGCTTGCCCTCGCCGGCATTAAGAGCCTGGTGCCGTTTGACCAGATGGCGCACGTCGTGCTCTCGGTGGGCCACGCGTTGCCGGCCACGCTGCGCGAGACGGCAAAGGGCGGCATCGCGCAGGCTCCGGCCGCACTTTCGGCCTGTGCAAAATGCGGTGTGTGCGGATAGCGACAAAGAACGACTCGAAGGTGGGACAAATGTCCCACCTCTTTTGAATGCCACCGTTTCCATACCACAATCAACTAGGTAATCGCTATAATGCAAGCCCAGTAAAAACACGATGAGCCGCAAGGCGAAATCCGAAGGATATGCATACGATGTCGCAAAACGATCGAACTCAACTGATTCCCGATCCGCAGCAGCCGAGCAGGCACACCGGCGGCGTTCAGTCGCCGCGTCCTATCGCGCCGAGCCACGGTCAGCAGCGTGGTGCGGCAAACGCTTCGCAACGCCCGAACCAGCAGCGCCAGCAACGTCAGCAGCGCCAGGCAAACGGCAATACGCCCAAGCAGCCCCCCACGCACGGTCGAGGCGATCGCGGCCCCGCGCGCAAACCCACCGGGAACAATAAGTCGGGCAAAAAGACGACGCTCTTTGTCCTCCTGGGTCTTATCGTCATTGTCTATATCGTAGGCGCCGTAGCGTTTTCCCAGCTAGCCTACCCCAACACCACCATCGCCGGCGTCGACGTCTCGTTCTCAAACGCATCGTCTGCCGCCACCAAGGTCAACTCGGCGTGGAAGCACTATAAGCTCACCGTGACAGGCGATGACTTTAGCTGGACCTATCAGCCCGAGTCCGATGAGCCCATTGTCGACGGCGAAGCTGCCGCAAAAGAGATTATCAGCCGCAACGAAGCCATTGTATGGCCGGTTCGCCTTGTAGAATCCTTAAGCGGCAAGACCAAAACAACCGCTAGCTCCAACGAAGTCGATCTTGATCAAGACGTCGACCTGTCCATGCTCTCCGACACCTTTGACCAAAAGCAGTTTGAGAAGGATCTGGGCGCCGCCGTCGACGAGTTTAACGAGGGGCGTTCGGGCGCGTTCGAGGCCAATAGCTCCTATGACGAGCAGGCCGGCAAGTTTACCGTCGAGAAGGCGCGCTCCAACGAAAAACTCAACCGCGAGCATGTCATTAAGTATGCCGAGCTCGAGCTTGCCTCGCTGGCCGAGACCGTAGATCTTTCCAAGCTCGGCAACGATGCCTATGAGCCGCTCAATGGAACGCTGACCGATGATCAGATTCAGTCTGCATGCGATGCCGCCAACAACTTCTTGGGCGTCAACGTGACCCTCAAGCTCAACGGCGAGGATGCCGGCAAGGTTGATGGCAGCTCCGTGTTGCAGTGGATCAGCTTTGCCGATCCGGCCAACCCCACGCTCGATACGTCGCAGATCAGCAGCTGGGCAGCCGAGCTCGCCAACGGCTTTAATACCGTGGGCTCCACTCGCTGGTGGACGCGCGCCGATGGCAAGCAGTGCGCCGTCGAAGGCGGCGACTTTGGTTGGTCCATCGACAGCAGCTCGCTCGCCAAGCAAGTCGAAGACGCCATTAACAACAAGCAGACCGGCGAAATCGAGATCAAGTACTCCCAGAAGGCCGACACCTTTACCGCAAAGGGAGAGCCCGACTGGAAGGCATACATCGATGTCGATCTGTCCGAGCAGCACGCGCGCTACTACGACGAGAGCGGCAATATCGTGTGGGAGGCCAACTTTATCTCCGGCAAGCCGGGAGAGGACGCCACCCCCGAGGGCGTATGGCAGATCAACAGCAACAATGGCGCCAGCAAGCTTATCGGTGCCAAGGACCCCGAGACCGGCAAGCCCAAATACGAGAGCCCGGTCAGCTATTGGATGCCGTTTGAGGGAAACATGGTCGGCTTCCACGATGCAACGTGGCAAAACGACAAGAGTTTCGACGATCCCAACTCCTACAAGTGGTGCGGCAGCCACGGATGCATCAACCTTCGCCTGGCCGATGCCAAGGCGCTGCACGATTGCATCAAAGTCGGCCTGTGCGTGGTTGTCCACTCGTAGTGCAACGCGCGCAATCATACAACATGCAACTGCTGCGACCAATCTAACAATTCCGAAAGATACCGTCCTATGCGCCTGCCCCAACCGGCGGGCGCATATACTTATCAAGGTTCTTTCTATAAAGGAGACGCTATGCCGAATGTCCCCAACATCACCCCGGGCCCGGATGATACCGAGCATACGCCCGAAGGTGCCACCGAAACGCTTCCTCTGATCACAGACGTACATGCCGACAAGGAGAGCGGACGCACGAACGATGCGGCCGAGATAACCGATGAAGAGGCATATGCCAAGCTCAGGGCAAAACGTGCCGAACGTCGACGCAAAAAGCTGATTCGACGCGGTATTGCCGCCGGCGTCGTGGGTGCCATCGCACTCATTGCCATTGTCGCAACCCTGGTTATCAATGCGCAGCCACAGGGCGATAGCGGGCCTGCGACCGACATGGTGACCGAGGGCACGTTTAGCACAACGGTCGAAGCGAAAGGCCAGCTCAAACCCATTTCGTCCTCAGTGGTCTCCCCTTCTGTCGACGGCACGGTCGATTCGATCAACGTGCAGGCAGGCCAATCCGTAAACGAGGGCGACGTGCTTATGACCATTAAAAACGACGAGCTCGATCGCAACGTTGCCGAGGCGCAGCGTGCAGTTGCAGCCGCTCAAGAAGACCTCGCCAACGCGCAGAAAGCCGCAGCTGCCGCGCAGGCCAACCCAACGACGGACGTCGACGGAGCTTCCACAGCGGCTGGCATCTCCGCCGCATCAGCGGACACGAACGCCGTATCGGCCGCGCAGCGCAGCCTCACATCGGCCCAGGCAAACCTCGATCAAGCGAACGCCAAGGCCGCCAGCCGTACGGTCACGGCCCCGAGCTCGGGCAGCATCGTTGAGCTCAACGCCAAGGTGGGCGCCACGGTAACAGGCGGCATGATCATGGGCGAAAGCGATACGAGCGGCGGCAAGCAGTGCATGCAGATCGCCGACCTGTCCAAGATGAAGGTGACGGTTCAGGTGGGCGAAAAGGATATCGCCAAAATTGCCGTGGGCCAAAGCGCCAACGTGACCTATCCCGCGTTTCCCGACATCGTGAGCCAGGGCACCGTCACGGCTATCGCCTCGGTGGCAAACTCCGACTCCTCCTCCGGGAGCGGCGGCAGTGTGACCTTTAACGTCGACATCCTCATCGAAGCACCTGACAGTCGCCTTAAGCCGGGTATGACTGCCGAGGTCTCGGTAGTGACCGAGAAGCTCGACGACGTGGTTATGGTGCCGACCATGGCGCTGATGACCGAAGACGGCGAGCACTATTACGTCAATCTGGCCACCGATTCGGAAGGCAAGAAGACGCGCCGCGTGAAGGTGACCGTCGTGACGCAAAACGACAACGAGGCTGTAGTCGGCAAGACGCAGGTCAAGCGCGACGACCAGGGCAACGAAATCAACCCAGACGTCCCGGTTACCAAGCTACGCGACGGTGACACCATCGTGACGGATACCGGCACAGGCATGACGGCAGACGGCGGCGACAATACGTCTGCCGACGAGGGCATGTAATGCGTCCCGTCATCGACATCCGCAACGTGCACCGCATCTTCGAGAGCGAGGCCGGCTGCGCCCATATTCTGCACAACGTGAGCCTGGCGGTTGATCCCGGCGAGTTCGTCGCCATCACCGGCCCCTCGGGCTCAGGCAAGTCGACGCTCATGAATATCCTGGGCTGCCTGGACAAACCAACGGCGGGCGACTATTACCTGCAAGGGCTCAACGTCGCCGAACTCGACGATGATGAGCTCACCGAGGTGCGCGCGCTGAGCATTGGCTTTGTCTTTCAGAGCTTCAACCTGCTGCCGCGCCTGTCGGTTATCGAAAACGTCATGCTGCCGCTGGCCTACACCAACGTGCCCCGAAGCCAGCGCGAAATGCGCGCCGTGCACGCGCTGCAGGCTGTCACGCTGCCCGTCGACCACTGGGACCACCGCATATCCGAGCTCTCGGGCGGCCAGATGCAGCGCGTCGCAATCGCGCGCGCCCTCGTCAATGACCCACCCATCATTCTAGCCGACGAGCCGACGGGAAACCTGGACTCGACAACCGGAGCACTCGTCATGGAAACCTTCCACAGGCTTCAGGAGCGAGGCAAAACTATCGTGCTCATCACGCACGACCCAGGAATTGCCGCCGAGGCCGATCGTGCCGTGACCATTCGCGACGGTCGAATCCATGACGGCGCATATATCGCGCATACACCGAATACGCTACGCGGGGCCGTCAACAATCTGCCCGCGATTTCTGCAACCACCAATCAGCCGAAAGGAGCGAGGGCATGAGCACCCGCGATCTGGTCCAAGAAGCCCTTCACTCGCTCGAGGCCAACAAGGGACGCAGCCTGCTCACCATCCTGGGCATTGTCATCGGCATCGCCTCGGTTATCGCCATGACTTCGCTCATCGGCGGCATCCAAAACAGCCTGGTAAACAGCCTGGGCCTCAACGCAGCTCGTATGGTACAGATCTATTCGTCCCAAGAACTCACCGATTCGGATGTGGAAAAGCTTCGCAAACTGGTGCCGCAGATTGAGCAGATCGGCATCGTCGATAGCGCCTATTCCGAGTACAAGGTCGGGGATAAAAGCTATACCGTCATGGCACACGGCGTCGATAGCGACATGCTCGATGCCGTGGGCGCCAGCAAGCTCGTTGCGGGACGTGTCTATTCACAGGCAGAGTCTCAATCAGGCTCGCGCGTGGCGCTCATCAGCCGCGGCGGCGCCGATCAGCTTTACGGCAACGAACAGGACGCACTGGGGAAAACCATCAAGGTGTCCAACGGCGAGGTGCAGATTGTAGGCGTGATTGATGGCGGCAGCGACTCCATGGGCTCGCTCACGCTGTATATGCCCCGCGAAACCATCTCCGGCCTGTTT
The DNA here is from genome assembly GCA_019419645.1 of Collinsella sp. Taxonomy (GTDB): domain Bacteria; phylum Actinomycetota; class Coriobacteriia; order Coriobacteriales; family Coriobacteriaceae; genus Collinsella. The sequence continues at coordinate 16,087 of DXZN01000027.1, forward strand.
GGCGACGAGAATCCTTCATTTCCCAGCGTGACGGCACTTGCCGCCGAGGGCACAGACATGGACGAGCTCTGCAAGACCATCGAGTCTAAGGTGCGCGCGATGAAGGGCATCTCGGAGGATGATGAGTACGACAGCGTATCGGCGACCTCCATGAAAAGCGCCATCGATGCACTCAACTCGTTTATGGGCGCCTTCTCGCTCATCATGGGCGCTGTCGCCAGTATCTCACTGCTTGTCGGCGGAATCGGCATTATGAATATGATGCTTACCAACGTGACTGAGCGCATCTGCGAGATCGGTATTCGCCGTGCCTTGGGCGCCAGTCGCCGCGATATCACCGCGCAGTTTTTGGCCGAGTCCTCGGCGCTGTGCGTCACCGGTGGCCTGCTGGGTGTCCTGATTGGCTATCTGCTGGCCTGGGGCCTCGCGATGTTTGCCGCAGGATCAGGGGTTCTCAACGAGCTCGGTGCCAGTGGGGAGATCACACCGAGCTTTTCAATCGCCACGGTGCTGCTGGCCTTCGGCGTCTCCGTCGGCATCGGCGTAATCTTTGGCTTCTACCCCGCTCGCCGCGCGGCAAAGCTCAACCCGGTGGAGTGCCTACGCTACCAGTAAGCCACCACCAGCTACCAGTAAGCCACCACCAACAAGTTGCGGTGAATTAGGGACTGAATATGCTATCTAGCAGCAAAAACAGACACTATTTCACCGCAACTTATTGAAGGGCTGTTTGCGCCAGTTCTGGGCGTCGTCCTCGAGCTATTGATGGATGACGGGCTTGTACGGGTCGAGCTTGCTCGGGACGCTCCTCCTCGCGGGCGGGAGGGTGCGCAGGCGCGGCAAGCGCCTAGCGCGCGAACTCCCGTAAGAGCGCGTCTTCCACTTCCCGAAGCGAAAGGGCCCCGCTTCCCTCGGCGGGACGGGTGACCACGATGCAGCGCGCTCCCACGTCGCGCGCGGCGGCGAGCTTCTCGGCCGTGCCGCCTACGGTTCCCGAGTCCTTGGTCACAAGCCACTGGGCGCCCACCTGCCGAAGCATCGCCTCGTTGAGCTCGCGGGTGAAGGGCCCCTGCATGCCGATGACGTGCGACGGCGAAAACCCCGCGTCGATGCACTTCGTTATAGCACCGGGCAGCGGGAGCACACGCACGAAGAAGCGCTCCGCGAAATCGGCGACGCGCGTGTAGGGAGCAAGCTCCTTGCTCCCCGTCGTGAGAAGCGCGCGACCCGGGTTCTCGGAGAGAAAGCGCGCCGCGCAGGCGATCGACGCGACCGGCACGACGCCTTTGGGCAGCGCCTCGACCGGGCGCGCAAGGCGCAGGCATCGTGCACCCACGGCGAGCGAAGCGGCCCGGATGTTGCCGCTTGCGAGCGTAGCGAAGGGGTGCGTGGCGTCGACAACGATGTACGCGCCGGAAAGCTCGCGCTCCATGTCGGCATCGTCGAGCCTGCCCGCATGCACCTCGATGCCCGGAAGCTCGCCCAAAAGCTCGCCTCCGTACTCGGTTGCCGCGTAGGCACGGGCGGGGATGCCCGCCCTGCTCGCCCATTCGCACAGAAGGCGGCCCTCGGTGGTGCCGGCGAAGATGCGCAGCGCCAGCGCGGATGCGGGGGCCGTCACTTCGGGCCGCCTGTGCGCGTGATCTGGTAGAGCAGCGCGTTCATAATGGCGGCCGCCACGGTCGAACCGCCCTTGCGACCCCTCGCGACGATGGCCGGAACGCGTCGTGCGAGTAGCTCCTCTTTCGCCTCGACCACGTTCACAAACCCGACCGGCACCCCAACGACGAGCGCGGGCGCGATCTTCCCCGCGTCCATGAGCTCGGCGAGGCGCAGAAGTGCTGTGGGAGCGTTGCCGACGGCCACGATGAGCGGACCCTCGATGCCGCAAGCTTTGTCCATGCTCGCAACGGCGCGAGTCGTGCCCGCAGCGCGCGCAGCCGCGGCGACATCAGGGTCGGCCATGAAGCACACGGCCTTGCAGCCGAGCTTCGCGAGCGCGGGCTTGCTTATGCCTGCGAGCGCCATGTTCGTGTCGGTGAGCACCGTGGCCCCTGCGCGCAGTGCGTCGAGCGCACAGTGCGCGGCGTCATGGGTGAACACGAGGGAATCGGCGTACGAGAAGTCGGCAGTGGTATGGATGACGCGCTTCACGACGGACTCTTCGAGCGGCGGGAACGTGCGGCCGCCGAGCTCTTCGGTGATAATCTCGAAGCTGCGCCGCTCGATGTCGCCGGGCGCCATCTCCTTGGAATCCATCTAGTACTCCACTCCTTCCCTTGCACATATCCCCTGCTCGTAGGGATGTTTCTCGCACCGCATCTCGGTTATGTAGTCGGCCTTCTCCACGATCTTGCGGGAAGGCGCGCGCCCGGTGAGCGCTACTTCGACGCCGCGCGCGGACATATCGAGCGCGCGGTCCACGAGCGCCTCGTCGACAAGCCCCTTCGAAAGCGCGTCGAGCGCCTCGTCGAGCACGAGCAGTCCCTCTTGCGCGCCCTCGAGCTCGGCGAGCGCGGAAGCGAGGTTCCCATCGTGCAGCTCGCACGTCGCGGCAAGTTCTTCCGACGTCATCGACCAGGTAAACTTGTCCGACACCTTCCCCGCGAACACGGGCACGCCGAAATGCTCGGCGAGCAGGCGCACCTCCCCGCTTTCGCCGTCTTTCAGGAACTGCACGACGACGACGCGGCGGCCTGCAGCGAGCATGCGAAGGGCGAGGCCCATCGCCGCCGTGGTCTTGCCTTTGCCGTCGCCATGATACACGTGGATCATACGCCCTCCTCGATAATGCGGTAGACATACTCCATGTCGAGCGCCCCGCGCACGACGTCGGCCAGGCGGTCGAACTCGCGCGCACGGTGATCGGCCGCGGACGCCGCGCCCGCAGCACCCACGACGCTCTCGGGCAGGCCGCGCATGCGCGCGAGCGAGCGCGCGAGGGCGAGCGCCACCCCCGGTTCGTCGAACAGGCCGTGGAGATAGGTTCCGAACACGTTTCCGCAGGCCGCGCCTTCTGGTTTGCCGCCAATCGTGCCCGCAGGAGCGCAGGAGACGGTCGTTTCGCCGTCGTGAATCTCGTACCCGCGCGCCATCATGCCGTTCCACACCGAGAACGCGCCTTGGGCGCCCGTGATGCGCAGTGCCGACTGGGCGAGGCGCTTTTCCTCCTTGAAAACCGTACTTGCAGGGATGAGCCCGAGCCCGCGCGCGGTGCCAGCGCCTTCCCTGCCGTGCGGGTCGGAAAGCTCGTCTCCCAAAAGCTGGTAGCCTCCGCATATGCCGAGCACCGGCGTGCCCGCGCCCGAAAGCGCGCGTACACAGGCTCCGATGCCGCTAGCCGCAAGCCAACGCGCGTCGTCGAGCGTAGTCTTCGAGCCGGGAAGCACCACCAGGTCGGGTCGGCCCAGATCGGTCGTCGAGGAAACGTAGCGCACGCCCACGCCGGGCACGCGCGAAAGCGGGTCGAAGTCGGTGAAGTTCGACAGATGCGGAAGACGCACGACGGCGACGTCGATGACGCCGCGCGCCTCGCGGGCAGATAGGCGCGGCGCGAGCGAGTCCTCGTCGTCCAGGTCAAGCGTGAGATACGGCACGACCCCCACGACGGGAACCCCGCACATCTTCTCGAGCGGGGCCAAACCCGGGCGCAGGATTTCCACATCGCCGCGGAACTTGTTCACCACAAGCCCCCGCAAAAGCGCGCGGTCCTCGGGCGCAAGGAGCGCGACCGTGCCGTAGAGCTGGGCAAATACCCCGCCCGGGTCGATGTCGCCCGCAAGCAGCACGGGGGAGGACACGGCGCGCGCGAGCCCCATGTTGACGATGTCATTTTCGGCAAGGTTGATTTCGGCGGGGCTGCCGGCGCCCTCGATGACGATGACGTCGTTTTCCTCCGCGAGCGAATCGAACGCCTCCAAAATCTGCGGCATGAGCGCCTTCTTTCGCGCGAAGTAGTCCCTCGCAGCGAAGGCTCCCTGCGCCTTGCCGGCCACGATGAGCTGGCTTCGGTGGCAGCTTTCGGGCTTGAGCAGGATGGGGTTCATGCGCACGTCGGGCGCGATGCCGCACGCCTCGGCCTGCATGATCTGGGCGCGCCCCATCTCGAGCCCGTCGGCCGTGACGCCGCTGTTGAGTGCCATGTTCTGGCTCTTGAAGGGAGTCACGCGCAGGCCGTCCTGCGAAAGCACGCGGCACAGCCCCGCCGCGAGCAGGCTCTTCCCCGCGTTCGACATGGTGCCCTGGATCATGATGGGCTTGGCCCTACCCACGGGTATCGACCTCCTTCGCCAAGCCTCGGCCATCCGCGCCCGCCATAGCGCCGCTGAAAGAAGCGCCGCCCCGTTCGTCGGGTTCGCCTTCGCCCGATGCGTCTTCCGCCCGAAGCGCACGGCCGAACGCCATCGCAAGCCGGGCGTTCTCCTTGCGCGTACGCACCGCGACGCGGCACCAGAAACGGGACAGTACCGAAAACGAGTCGCACGTGCGGACCAAAACCCCCTGATCATACAGGCGCTCGGGGATGTCTTTCGCCGGCGTGCGGACTAAAAGGAAGTTCGCATCCGACGGCACGACGGAAAGCCCGAGCGAGGAGAGCTCGTGGGAAAGCCACGCTCGCTCGCCCTCCAATACATCGCGCGTGCGCAAGACGTATTCGACGTCTTCCAGGGCGGCGATACCCGCGGCCTCGGCGACCGAAGAGACGGGCCACGCCTGCCCCGCCCGGCGAATCCCCTCGATGAGTTGGGCGTTTCCGCTGATCAGATATCCCAACCGCAACCCCGCCATTCCGTAGAGCTTGGTGAACGCGGAGAGCACGGCCACATGGCGCGAACACGCGGCGCGTGCGGCCACGCTCCTTTCGCGGGCGTCGGGCGCAAATCCGAGGAAGCACTCGTCCACGACGAGCAGCGCGCCCACCTGCTCGCAGCGGCAAGCCGCGGCCTCGATCACGCTGGGGTCGACGAGGCGCCCCGTCGGGTTGTTCGGATTGCAGAGGTACGCCACGTCTCCCGGCCCCTCGATCGCGCGGGCGAAGGAGGCGGGCACGTCGAAGTCGTCCGCTTCGGAGAGCGGGAACTCCTGCACGCATGCGCCGTAGTACGATGCCGCCTCCGCATATTCAGAGAACGTCGGCGCGCACACGACGATGCGTTTCGGGCGCACCGCCGCGGCGAGCCGCCAGATGATGTCGGACGCGCCCGCGCCGCAGACGATAGTATCTTCGGGAATGCCCTGGTCGCGCGCTAGCGCGCGAACGAGGGCGCGGCTTTCCCTATCGGGGTAGGCGTCGATTCGAGAAAGCGCCTTGCAAGCTGCGGCGACGGCGCGCGGCGAGGGGCCTGCCGGATTCACGTTCACCGAGAAGTCAATGAGGTCGGAGGCACCCCCTTCGCAAGCGATGCCGAGCGATTGCGCGCTGCCCCCATGCGTGCGGGCGCGCAGGATTCCCCCGGCAGCCCGGGGCGCGGCGTGGTCTTTCCTCATGCCATCGCCCCCACGGCGAGCACGACCGCCGCGCGCGCGGCGCCGAAGACGACGAGCGCGCATACGGACGCGGCGAGCATGAGCCTTGTCGCCCGGGCGATGTCGCCCCACTCGATTTCGCGGGACGCGTCGCCTATCGTCGGTTTCTCAACGAGCTTGCCGAAATACACCGCGGGTCCTGCCAGGCGCAGTCCGAGCGCACCCGCGCACGCCGACTCGGTCTGCGCCGCGTTCGGGCTCGCATGGCGACGCCTGTCGCGGCGCCAGATGCGCGCCGCCCCGCGCGCGTCGAGCCCGACGATCGGGCACACGGCGATCATGAACAGGGCCGATAACCGCGAGGGAATCCAGTTCACCGCATCGTCGAGGCGCGCCGAGGCGCAGCCGAAGTCGATGTAGCGCTCGTTTTTGTAGCCCACCATGCTGTCGAGCGTGTTCACCGCCTTGTACGCCATGCCCAAAGGCGCACCCCCGATCATAAGGTAGAAAAGCGGCGCGATGACACCGTCGCTCGCGTTCTCCGCCACCGTTTCCACGGCGGCGCGCGCGACGCCCTGCTCGTCGAGAACAGACGTGTCACGTCCCACGATGAGCCCGACGGCTTCGCGCGCCGCGACAAGTCCGCCCTTCGAGAACGCGCGGGCAACGGCCAGGCTCTGGCGGCGCAGCTCGCATGCCGCGAGAATCTGATAGCTCGCCCATGCCTCGGCCACGAAGCGCAAGCCGGAGTGAACCATGCCGCAAAGATGCAGGATTCCCCAGGTCAAAAGCCCACACGCAAGCGGAAGCGCCACGGCGAGCACAAGCCCTGCGGCGCGCGTGCCCGCGGACGTTTGCGGGAATGCGCCCCGCAGGCGGCCTTCGGCCCACGCGATCGCGCGCCCCATGGCGACGACGGGATGGGGAAGCCAGCGCGGGTCGCCGAAGGCAAGGTCGGCCGCGAACCCGGCGGCGACGGCAAGAATCGTCATCACCGGGCATCGCCCCCCGAAGCGGGGCGAACGTCGCGAAGGCAGCGCCCATCCCAAGTGGCGGCCCATGCGCCGCCCGGCTCGGTATGCACGTCGAAGTATCCCATTTTCGGGACAGCTAGCTCGGAGAGCAGCGCTTTCACGGTACCCGCGTGAACGACGAAGACGGCGCGCCCACTCCCCTGGGCGCGCTCCGATTCGCACGCCTCCCGAAACGCCGCGATGACGCGGCGGGTGAAATCGCTCTTGCCCTCGCCATGCGGGCAGCGCGTCTCGCACCAGGAGTCTACCCAGGCGCGATAGCGCGCATCCTCTTTAAGCTCGGCGGCGCTTCGCCCCTCGAAGTCGCCGAAATCCATCTCGCGCAGACCGGGGCACGCCATAAGCTCCGCGTTCGGGAAGAGGATGCGCGCCGTCTGGTCGGTGCGGGCCATGCCGCTCGTGATAACACGGAACACGTCACGATCGCACGCGAGGTCGCGCAAAGCGCGCTCGCCCGCACTCGACAGGGGCTCGTCGGTGCCCGCCCCGCTGTAGCGATGGTCTTCCGTGCCCGCCGTGGCACCATGGCGCACGAAGACGACTTCCAAAAGCGCACCCGCGCCCTGCGTCCCTCGAGGGGCGTCGGCAAGGTTTCCTTTGATGACCTGGGGAATCCCGCACGTCATGCGCACGACGACGTCGGCGCGCGCAGCGAGCGCGCATCCCAGGCGCCCCGCGCGCTCGCGCCATTGGGCGTCTTCCGCACTCATGGGGACGACCCCCGAGCCGACCAAGGGCAGAATCACTGCGTCGAAGCCGATCAGCCGCTCGAGCGCCCGGTCAGCGTCGAGCGCGCGTACGAGTTCCTCAGCACGGTATGCGACGCGGCCGGCAAAAGCCGCGGGCACGCCGCCCTCCGCAAGCTGCGCCGCGTCGACGAAATCGTCCGCCGCGAACCCGAGTTTTTCGCGCACGAAGGTCCTCTTCCCCGAATGCGCGCCACCTACCACGAGCATCATAGGAG
>DXZN01000028.1:0-13328 GCA_019419645.1 Collinsella sp.
GCCAAAGACCGTAAGAAATACGGTGACGAAAGCGACCAGCACCAAGAACAGCGCGAGCGTGACGCCACCGCCGGTAACAATTGCCTCAATACCCGTAGGACGATAGTAGTAGCTATACATACCGACAGAGGCAATGGCGCCAAAGACGACCGTCAAGATCCATGTGACAACGTTGGCGACCAGGCCCGTCAAAAACTCGGGAAGGAACGAAGCACAGAACAGCTTGGTCTTGTTGTGCTTAAACGCCGCCCAGACCTTATCGAGCGAAAACGCGCTCTCGACACGCCCGGTCACCGCAAAGTGCATCACGGCGATGTCGGCGAACATCTTAAAGAAGACACCCAGAATCGCCGAGGCAATTAGCGCCAGGACAAGCAGGCCGAGCGAACCGAACAGCGCAGCCTCGAGTGCATAGGAGCCGTAATAAGAATACGAGCCCGCGGCGCCAATTACCACGCCCTCCACCAGCGAAAGCACTACACCGATAACGGGAATGGCAGCGATAACCTCGAGCACGACCGAAATAACGCTCGAAAAGACTCCGAGACCAAACGACGTGGAACGCATGAGTGGACGGTCCATGCCGTCATCGACCTTGAGCGAAAGATCACGGCCCCACTCGATACCAAAGCCGGAACCACACACACTCGCAATGCAAGCTGCCAAAAAGCCGATGGCAGCCGCAATGCCGCCAATAACGGGAATAAACAACACGAGCACCGACACAACGCAAATCAGCGCCGGCAAAAACGCGATTTGGCATACACGCTGAAGCACGCCCGGAGTCTTGGTCATATCTTGGAACGCCTGAGCCACACAGCCCTTTGGCGCATTCGCCACGGGCGGTTGCGGAACAAACTGCTGGGGCTGAGGCTGTCCCTGGGGAGCGGGGCCAGAGGCACCGGCATTAGGAGCACCACACACGCCGCAGAACTTGTCGTTATCGCCCATGGGGGCGCCACACTGCGAGCAGAACATAGAATCATCCCTTCGTATCTTGAACGAATCACTTGGATCGCAAACGATGTCTTTAGCATCATTATTGCCCAATGTGGGGTCAAATACTCAAAGATGACCGATTTGCAAGGTACGCGGCGCCAGCAGGCGGTTCGTTGAATATGTCTGTGCTAGTTCGTTCCGCGGAAGCCCTTGCCGACGATCTCGGAGCTGTCGACGATCGTGATAAAGGCACCCGGATCGACTTCGCGCGCATAGCGACGTAGTTGCACGGCCTCGCGACGGCTCAGCACGCTCATGATCACCGTCACGCACTTGCCCGAGAAGGCACCGTAGCCGCGGCTGATGGTCGCTGTGCGGTTGAGATGCTTGACGATAAACTCCTCGACCTTAAGGGGTTCGGAGCAAATGACCGTGCAGACCTTACGAAGATGGATGCTCTCGATGGCCTTGTCGACCACAAGCGTCTTGGCAAACAGGCCGAGCACGCAGTACAGACCGACACGCGGGCCATACAAAAAGGCCGCCATGGCCACGATGCCGATATCAACCAACAGCAGCGCGCGGCCAATCTCGAGCGTCGTGCGGCGCTTGAGGATCATGGCAAGAATGTCCGTGCCGCCCGTCGAGGCGCCAATATCAAAGACAATGGCGCTGCCGAGCGCCGGCAGGATCACGGCAAAGCACAGGTCAAGCCACATATCGCCCGTCATCGAGACATCAGTCGGGATAAAGAGCTCAAACAGCGAAACATAGGCCGAAAGCGCAAACGAGGCGAAGACGCTCCAAAGAATCGCCTTGCGCTCCAAAAAGATAAAGCCCAAGACGACGAGAACCGCGTTGATAATCCACATAAAAACGCCGACGGGCAGGGTCGGGAACAGCGTGGACAGAATGACCGACACGCCCGAGGTGCCGCCAAAAGCAAAGTGATTAGGGGTTTTAAACGCAACGATGGCGAAGGCCGTAAGAATCAGGCCCAGATTGAGCTCGGCAAAAAAGCGCGGGAAGCCCGGCTCCTGGCTGCGCTTTTGACCGACACGCTCGCCGCGCTCGATATCGGTGCGATCAACCACGCGCTCCATCGGCACCACGGGAGGACGATGCACCTCCTCGGCAGCACGCGATGCCGCCTCTGCCGCGGCGGCCTCAATCGCCCATGCCTTGCTTTCTGTTTCGTGCTCGTCGGCCATTACGGCAACCCCTCGTTAACAATTTGGAAACAATGCGCCCATTAGGGTAACGCGGAACGCGACGATTGCAACCCCTAGTTAGACGAGCGGTATGCCCACATCGGGGGGCATACAAATAACGGCCGGCCACGCTTTTGCTTGCGCGGTCGGCCGTTTAACGTTTTCGCAGATAAAGCCTGCCAAAACAAACCTGTCCCTTTTTGGAAGGTTACTCGTGCTGGCTGGTGCGGTGCTCGTACTCCTCGGGGGTGATGACGTCCTCGATACGCAGGTTGACGCCCGCCACCTCAAGGCCGGTCATCGCGGCAAGGCGCTCGGTGACACGCGCCTTGACATCGTCGAAGATCGCGGGCGCATAGGCGCCGTACTCGATAATGACGGAGATGTTGACGACCACGCGATTGTCATCGGTGACCTCGACCGTCACGCCCTTGGTCAGATTCTCGGCACCAAACTGCTCCTGCACAAAGTGCATGAGGTTACCCTTCATGCCCAGAACGTGCGGAACCTCGCGGGTGGCCATGGCAACGATCTTCTCGATCACACCGTTGGAATAGGTCAGCGAGTCCTCGGACTCGTCCGCTTCCTCGTCGTCCTCATCCGCATCGGACTCGGCCTCGACGAGAGCCTCGTCCTCGAGTGTTACATCCTCGGACTCGGCGGTGACGGTCTCGTCCGCCTCGAGCTCGGTATCGGCCACATCGACCTTCGTATTAAAAGCCATGGTTCCTCCTTATGCCTGCCGCGGATGCGACAGTCGAATACATATTAGCGGCCGCTAAACAGACGGCCGAAGAAGTTGACGATCCCGTTCTCGCCGTCGCGAATTTGGCCGATCACGGCGCCGATCAGCACGAAGAATGCAATGACGAGCGTGTCCCACAGGCCGAGCGTGAGCACCAACACGGCGAGGATAAAGCCAGAGACGGCACCGAGCGTGGTGTTGGGATGACGCACAGCATAGCTCCAGATGGCAGCGCCCGTACCCTTGATGAGACCCATAGCCTCGTCAAAATCCGCGGCTGCCACGTCTTGTAACTCGGTTGCCTCTGCTTTGGAATCAACAGGTTCGCTCGCCGGTGTGGCGCTCTGGTCAATCGTCAGGCGCGGCGTACGAGCGGTCTTATCTTGATTGGTATCACTCACCGGAAACCTCCACGGTCTGGACGGTAGTCTTGGACGGCAAAAAACGGACGCGCGTGGTCGTACCCGGCGTGCCGAGCATGGTGTCGCAAGCTTCTTCGATGCGCTGCTGCATCGCGGTAGCCAGAGATGCCACGTCCTTATCGTCAAGCGCGATAGCCTCGACCTTAAATCGGACGTGCGAATCGTCGGGGCCTTGGACGCGGACCTCGACATGTTCGACCATCACGCGGTCGTCGCGCTCGGCAGCAGCCCTGGCACACGAAGAAAGCGCCGCGAGCGTGACCTCGATATTGCGCTCCCCCGCCGGATGCACGCAGGACGGCTCGCGACGAGCAAACATCAGGCGGAAGAAGCTTACCAGTACGCCAATCTCCACAACTCCGCCGCATGCCGTCACGACAATGCGCGGCATGGGGTCGCGCATCAGCAGCATAAAGCGATACGTATACGGCCCCCAAAACTGGCAGACAAGCGTACCCAGCGCCACGATGGTGGCGGCAAGATACACAATCGCTAGGGCTCGTTTGAGTACGCGCACGCGGCGCTCCCTTCAAATCTCGGCTCTCGAAATGCAAAACGGTTCGCATCATTATAAAAGAGCCGGGTCCGGTGCTCTACGCACGCGGATCCGGCTCATCTATTCCACGAGGCTTGCATGCTCGCTTCATTATGCCCAGATATGCACGGCTTAACCCGTGCGGGCGCTACTCCTCCTCGAGGGCAGCGATGACCTCGTCGGTCATGTCCATGGTGCTGTAAACATCCTGGACGTCGTCGAGCTCCTCAAGACGGTCGATGAGGCGCTGGACCTTCTTGGCGTCGGCGCCGGAGACCTCGGTCGGGGTGGTCGGGACCATGGTGGTCTCGGAGCCCTTGACCTGGACGCCCTGCTCCTCGAGCGCCTTGGAGACAGCCATGACCTCGTTGGCAGTAGTCCAGACGATCCACTCCTCGCCGGCGTCCTCGTAGTCCTCGCCACCGGCCTCGGCGATGGCCATCATGAACTCATCCTCGTCACCGGCAGCACCGTTGGCGATCATGGTCTCCTTCTTGGCGTTCTCGTCCAGGATCTCCTTGGCGACGACGATCTGGCCCTTGCGCTCAAACTGGAAGGCGACGGAGCCGGAGGTGCCCAGGTTGCCACCAGCGTGGGAGAAGGCGGAACGGACATCAGCGGCGGTACGGTTGCGGTTGTCGGTCAGGCAGTCGACGTAGACGGCGACACCGGCGGGACCGTAGCCCTCGTACACGATGTTCTCGTAGACGGCAGCGTCGGCACCCGAACCAAAAGCCTTGTCGATAGCGGACTTGATCTTGTCCTTAGGCATGGACTGAGCCTTGGCCTTGGCAACGGCAGCGGCGAGGCTGGCGTTGTTCTCGGGCAGCGGGTCACCGCCGAGACGGGCAGCAACGGTGATGTTGCGGCTGAGCTTGGAGAAGAGGGCGGAACGCTTGGCGTCCTGCGCGCCCTTACGATGCTTGGTTGTGGCCCACTTAGAGTGTCCGGACATACGTGTCTCCTATCGGTTTCGACCTAAAGCCCAGCGCAGATGCTCGGGCAATATAAACAAACGTCGTTATGATATACCTACTGGCCTGCGAGATAAACCCCAAAATGAAGGCGTCGTGATGATGTCCCCTTTGGTGCAAAGAAACCTGGCCCTCAATGCACCAAATTAGAACCAGAAGAAGTCGCTGCGGGTGACGGTGGCGCCGATGGCAAAGGGCATGCAGGCGATGACCGGATACAGGTAGCGCATGTAAGTCGAGCCGTTGCACGGGCCAATCAGGCACACAGCGAGCACGCCCAACAGCGGCACCCAGATCGCCAGCGCACGCCATGAATGACGACGCAGCAAGTAGACCACCACGGCGATCATGATCCACACATAGGTGGCCGAGCTCATGGTGAGCGAGATAAAGGGAACACGCTGCACCGCCACACGGTACAAATTGATCAGGTGGTCGCACCAGCGCACCACGTTGCTGTCAACCGGATGGAAGTCGAAGTACTTGAGGTTGTCGGGACGCGCCATGATCTCGGCACTACGCGCCGTGCTGTAGACCCAGGCATCGCGCGCGCTCGGATAAAAATAACCGTAGTAGTTATTGATGAGCGCCGAGATATAGCACTCGGGATCCTTTTTGAACATCTGGGCCCACACCTCAAAATAGGCCTTGATGTCCTCCTGCGAGGCGTACTCGTTAAAGCAGTTCTTGACGGCATCGGACTTGTCGGGGTTGTAGCGGCGGCCCAGGTTCTCGTACTTGAGTACGCGATCGATCACGGCACGCTCTTCGTCGGTCACCGAACCGTCGCAAGGAGCCTCCACGATGGTGCCGTCCTCCTTAACCGTGGGGTTGACGCCCGAGTTGAGGCCGTCGTGCTTTTGGACGAAACGAGCCGTCTGCTGGAACGGAATCGAGAGGATTTCGCGCTTGGAACCAGGCGTGATATCGTGCGCCGGCATAAAGACCTTGGTGAAGTACATATTAGAAGCAAGGCAGAGCGCGAGCACCGCGAGAACGCCAACCCAGCGGAAACGCGGGATGGCGCCTGAAGGCGCAGCACCAGTCTGCTTGGCTGCACGACGAGCCACATGCACGTCCCATACGCAAAACGCCGCCGCGATTACGCATGCCGCCAGGGGAAACACCAGGCCGCCGTTGCGCAGGAACGTGGAACCCATGGAGCCCAGAGCGAGCAGCAGCCAGTCGTGGCGCGCAAAGAGCACGGGGGCTTTCTCGCCCGCTCGCTCGACATTGGCATCACGACGGGGCAAGCCACATGCCACGAGCTTGACGGTCTGCACCAGCAGCACCAAGAACGCGTCGGCAAAGAGCACGTCCTTGGTGAGCAACGCCGCGTAGTTAGAGAACATCGGCATAAACGCAAAGAACAGCAGGATCGCACCGCGAACCGGCAGGCTCACGCCCAGTTTGCGCAGCGATGAAATGGAATAGGCCATGCAGGCGGCCGTGATGACAAATTGAGCGCAGGTGTAGATGGCAAGACCCGCGTTAGCGCTGTTGAACAGCGAAAGCCCCAGCTGAACGCACGAGCCGATAATGGCCGTGTGCACTACGGGATGATGCCCGTTGAGCAGCACGTTGGGGTTGAGTAGGCGCAGGTAGTCGCTCGTGCCGTTGGGATAGTTGAACCACTGGCGAATCTGCGCGCCCGTATCTCCCATAAAAAGGCCGGGCAGCGAAGCGATGAGCGTGGGCGTCCAGGCGATCATAAGCACCAGGAAGGGCCCGGCAAAGGGATGGACCGAGAGCACGGCGTGAGTCACACGCCATACGCGGCCAAAGTGCGCTTCGGAAAACGGGATGCGCCGAGAGCTCAGCCAATCTAGACACTCAAAGGCAAGGTAGAAGGCAACGATCGCCAGGAGCATCCAGCCCGCGCCGCCAATCCAGGCGCAGATGATGCGAGCTTTGTCGCCAAGGACAATCTCGGCCGAGTCGGTGAGGTCGTAGCTGCGGCCGAACACCATGCAGATGGCGAAGAACAGCGACGGCAGAATGATCGATGGACGCCAGGTGTCGCCACGGCCAAAGAACACGTAGCGAAACGGCAAGGTGAGCAGGCAGGCAAGTGCAAGCAGCATGACCGCGTCGGTATGGCCGGCAAACGAAAGGAGCACCTCGTAGCACACGTACAGCATGCCCGAGGCTTTGGGGTCAATCGCCAAGACTGCGTTGCTCGACACCGGGGCAGGATCGATGGAAAACGCCGTGGTCGCCAACAGCGCGAGCAAAAATGCGATGAGCGTCTGCTTGGCGGGGTAGCGCTTAAACCAGACGATGCGGGCAGCGTCGCACGCAGCCGTTGTGGAGAGGTCGGAATCCTTCACAGTCCGAAAGCCTTTCTAGAAACCTGCCAAAAAGGGACAGGTTTATTTTGGCAGGTTTTATCTGGGGAAACGTTACGGTTCTGTCATCGTTGCCCAGCGAACCACCACAAAGGTGCCTGTTCACTTTTTGGTGGTTTTGGTGGTTAGGCGTCGAGATAGATGCGCTGGGGTCGATTGCGGTGTCGGGCGAAGATGATGAGCACCAGGCCGGCGATCACGAGTGGCAGACTCAGCAGCTGACCCATCGTGATGACGCCGCCCAGCAGATAGCCAAGCTGGGCGTCGGGCACGCGCACGAACTCAACGAGGAAGCGGACGATGCCGTAGCCCATTACAAACACGCCCATAAACGTGCCCTGGGGCAACAGCGGCTTTTTGCGGCTGAGCACCTGCAGAATGCAGAAGAGCACGATGCCCTCTAGAAATGCCTCGTAGAGTTGGGAGGGATGGCGCGGCATATCGCCCGCAGTCCCGCCAAAGACCACACCCCAGGGCAGATCGGTCGGCTTGCCCCACAGCTCACCGTTGACAAAGTTGGCACAACGGCCCAGGCACAGGGCCAGCGGAGCGCCAATGACGGCAAGATCGGCCAACGTCCATGCGTCGAGTTTATACATGCGGCACACGATGATGCCGCCGATAATGCCGCCCACCAAACCGCCATGGAAGCTCATGCCGCCCTCGTTGGTGGCAAAGATCTCGAGCGGATGCGCCCAGTAGTAGCCGTCGCCGTAAAAGATGACGTAGAACAGACGGGCGCCAATGATAAGGCCAAAGACCACGCCGACCACGACACTCGTCAGGTCGTCAATCGTGATGTTAAAGCCCCAGCGACGCTGCGTGCGGTACATGACGACCGCCGTGAGCAGGGCGCCGACCACATAGGCCAAGCCGTACCAGTAGATGGTGATGGGCCCCGCCGAAATGGCGACGGGATCAAGCATATGGTAGAAGTCGTTGAGCATGTCGACCCTCCTACTCCCTACATACAAATGCGGCCGCGGGCCTTGCGCTCGCAGCCGCATATTTGGGCGTAACGTCTATGCGGAGTATGCCGTCCGCAACTTTCGCATCTTAGAACGGCGCGTACTCGTCGTACAGGTCGTCGATCTCGCCGGAGGCATTGACCTGCTCGACACGGGTAACGCCGGGCACATGCTCCTTCAAGATGCGCTCAATACCCATGGACAGGGTCAGCGAGCTCATGGGGCAGCCGGCGCAAGCGCCCTGCAGCTCCAGCTTGACGACGCCTTCGTCGTCAACGCCCACATACTCCATATCGCCGCCGTCGGCCTGCAGGTTGGGGCGAATCTCTTCAAGAACCTTCTTAAGCAGCTCTTCGTTAACAGCCACAGGGGCTCCTTTCTCACAATAACGCGGGCGCGCCCGCGGACAGGGGCTATGTTACTACAGCCATGTACCCGCTCACGAGCCATCCATGCGCGCGGACACGACTTTCACGAGCAGCCAATTTGGGACGGGGCTCTTTTAGCTGCGTTCGTCGTCAGATAGTGACACGCATATTACTGCCGAGCCTGTCCCCCGGTACCAATCTGGACATCGACGATAACCTGGCGGTAGCTGATGCCACAGGAGTCGAGGATGCGGCGGCTGATGCGTCCATCATCGGTGTCGGCGTACTTGTTGTCCAGGTAGACAACCTCGCCCACGCCCACCTGCGCCAGGATCTTGGCGCAGTCGTGGCACGGGAACAGCGTAACGTAGACCGTGGAACCCTCGAGATCCTTGAGCGAGCCACGGTAGTTGAGCACGGCGTTGGCCTCGGCATGGACCACGTAGTTGTGCTTGTCCTGCAGCGGGTCGTCGCTCGTACCCCACGGGAAAAAGTCGTCGTTGAGCGCCGAGGGCGTACCGTTGTAGCCCACCGAAAGGATACGGTGGTTGGTGCTGGCGATGCACGCACCCACCTGCGTGTTGGGGTCCTTGCTGCGGCGCTGTGCGGCGATGGCCACGCTCATAAAGAACTCGTCCCAGCTAATGACGTCCAGGCGCTTGCCTGACGAAGTTTGATGAAGATCGTCCGACATGGCAGACACCTCCGTAATCGCAATAGTTTGACCCATTGTAGCAGGTGAAAGGTGAGGGCGTTTGTCCCACCGGCGCCCTCACTTTTACACGCGGCGGGGCTTTTGGTTGATGCGGTAGAGCTCGGCGAGACCCCGCAGCGTCAGCGCGTCGTCGACCGTCAGGCTGTGGCCGACCAACGCCGCGAGTGCCTCGGCGTCGTCGCCGGTAATGACGATGGGCACGTCGCCCTCCCCCGCGGCCTTGGTCGCGCGCATCTCGGCGAGCACCATGTCGAGCATGCCGTCGATGCGGGCTACCTCGCCCAGAACCACGCCCGAACGCATGGCCTCGCGCGTGTTGCGACCGATCACATGCGTGGGTGCCGAGGGCTCGACCTGCGGCAGACGCGCCGCAGCAGCCGAAAGCGAGCGGGCGCCAAGCGCCAGACCCGGCGCGATGACGCCGCCCACAAAGGTGCCGCGCGCGTCGATGACCTCGATATTGGTCGTCGTACCCAGGTCGATCACGATACAGGGAGAGCCGTAGACGGCGCGTGCCGCCACGGCGTCGGCGATGCGGTCGGGACCGATCTCGGCCGGATCGTCGTAGTGCACGGGTATGCCGGTCTTGAGGCCCGGCCCCACGGTGAGCACGCGCCCCGTACAAGTGCGGGAAAGCGCCGTCTTCCACGGGCGCTCGAGCGCCGGCACCACGCAACTCAGCACTGCGGCTGCGGGCACAAGCGCACCCGGCATGCCCGCATCGGCCGCCAGTGCGGCCATGACCTGCACGAGACGCATGCGCGCTTCGTCGGCTGTGATGCTCGACGGCGTCGTGATCTCGCACGTCGCAAGCGGGCATTCCTGTGCCGCGGCCGAATCCTCGGCAAACAGGCCAAAGCGAATGAACGTGTTGCCCACGTCGACCGTCAATATATATGCGCACCCATTAAGCATCGTCGGCGCTCCTTTCGTCTGTCCAGCAGTATATCGCCTACCTAAACCAGCCGTCCCAAAATGACTACCTTGCGGTTATACTGGTGCGCGGTCGTTTGCGAGCTCACGCGGCGGCCCTTGGTAACCCGACTTCCCGCGCCGTATCCGTAGCGGCGCTCCCGGGGGAAGCGGATATACGCAAAGGAGTTCTATATGAGCAATCCCTCGAACCGCGCCTCGATGCGCGGGCAACTCACGCTGCGCGGTGTCGTCATCGGCGTCCTTGGCTGCGTGATTATCACGGCAAGCTCGGCCTACACGGCCCTCAAGATGGGCGCCCTCCCCTGGCCGATTGTCTTCGCTGCCGTCATCTCGCTGTTCTTCCTTAAGCTCATGGGCAACGCCAGCCTCAACGAGGCCAACGTCACCCACACCATCATGTCCGCAGGCGCCATGGTCGCCGGCGGCCTGGCGTTTACCATCCCGGGCGCCTGGATGCTGGGCTATGCCGACCAGATCAGCTGGCTCGACATGTTTATCGTGGCACTCGCCGGCACCATCCTGGGCCTGCTGGCCACGGCGCTCATCCACCGTCACTTTATCGTGGACGCTGCGCTTGAGTTCCCCACCGGCAACGCCGCAGCTCAGACCTTGCGCGCGACTGAGGCTGGCGGCAAAACCGGCAAGCAGCTCTTTGGTTCCATGGCCATCGCCGGCATCTATAGCGTGCTGCGCGACGCCCTGGGCGTGGTGCCCAGCATGCTGTGCACGCTCAATATCCCCGGCGTGACCTTTGCCATCTACAACTCGCCCATGCTGCTCTCCGTCGGCTTCCTCGTGGGCTTCGCCCCGGTCGCTTTCTGGTTTGCCGGCGCGCTGCTGGGCAACTTTGGCATCATTGTCGGCGGCACCGCTGCCAGTCTGTTTGACGTTGTGACTGCGCAGGGCATCGTCAAGTCCCTGGGCATGGGCCTCATGATGGGCTTTGGCGTCGCCGTCGTCCTCAAGGACATCCTGCCGCAGGTCGCCGGCATCGTCCGCGGTCTTGCCGCCGACAGCTCCACCGACACCGACGAGCAGTCGCTCATCTCGGGCTCCCTTAAGCTCGACGCCGGCATCATCGGCCTGGGCGCTGCCGCCATCGCCGTGATCATCGCCATCGTGCTTGACCTTGGTCCCGTTCCGGCCGTCATCGTCACGCTGTTCACCTTTGTCACCACCATCATGAGCGCACAGAGCTGCGGCCAGACGGGCATCGACCCCATGGAGATCTTTGGCCTCATCGTCATGCTCATCGTGGCTGCCTTCGCACAGATCGCTCAGGTCAAGCTGTTCTTTATCGCCGGCATCGTAGCCGTGGCGTGCGGCCTTGCGGGCGACGTCATGAACGACTTTAAGGCCGGCGCCGTACTGGGCACCAACCCGCGTGCGCAGTGGATCGGCCAGGCCATCGGCGGCATCGTGGGCGCCCTGGTCGCCGCCGCTGTCATGGTCGCGCTCGTCACCGCCTATGGTCCGGACGCCTTTGGCCCCGACAAGAGCTTTGTAGCCGCGCAGGCAAGCGTCGTCGCCACCATGGTCTCGGGCATCCCGAGCGTGCCGTGGTTCGCAGGCGGCTTTATCGCCGGCATCGTCATGTACTGGCTCGGCATTCCGGCCATGATGATCGGCCTGGGCGTATACCTGCCGTTCTACATGTCGCTCACGGCCTTCTTGGGCTCCTGCGTCAAGCTCGCCTACGACAAGTGGTCCGCCCACCGCGACGCCGCTGCCGGCCTTTCGGACGAAGAGAAGGCCACCAAGGACGCCGCCTTCCAGGAGCAGGGTCTGGTTGTCGCCAGCGGCCTGCTGGGCGGCGAGTCCATCGTCGGCGTTATCCTGGCGTTTGTCTCCGTGGGCTTAAGCCTGCTGGGCTAAGCTGAGCAGCTGCTCGACAGCAACCATATTGCCTACGGCTTGCCCGGTCGGTAGCTTCTGTGGCTGCTGACCGGGCTTTTTGATATCGAAACAAAGAAAGGCCGGCGCGCTGCGTTTAACAGCGCGCCGGCCTTATCGGTTAAGCTATCGAAGCGTTCCTGCTATGAACCGAAGTTCGTTGCAGAATCTACGCTCGAAACGCTACATCTGCTTGCGACGACGATCGCTCAGCGTCACACCAGCGGCCACGAGGGTGATACCGCCGATGACGAACACCTCGCCCGCAAGAGCGGAGTCATCGCCAGTCTGGGCGAGCGCGGCCGACGTGGCCTTCTTCTTGGCAACAGGAGCCTTTGCAGCAGCCTGCGCAACCTGAGGCTTGGCCTGCGGCTCAGCCTTGGGATGATACTTGTCGTACTCGGCCTGAGCGGCAGCCAGGGCATCCTTGGCATCGCCAAGCTCGGCAAGCGCGGCGGCATAGGCGTCGTTGGCATCGGACAGCTTGGCATCGGCATCGCTCAGAGCAGCCTTGAGACCAGCGGCGGCATCGACGGCGGCCTTATAGCGAGCGTAGGCAGCGTTCAGCTTGACCAGCTTCTCGTTGCCCGTCGTGCCCGCGGCAAGAGAGGCCTTGTGGTCGACAGCCTCAAGATCGGCCTTGAGTGCCTCATCGCTGGCAAGCTCGGCCTTGGCCTTGACGATCTCGAGGTTCGCATCGACGACGGCTTCGTTGGCGGCCTCGAGCTGCTTCTGGGCATCGGCGACACCGGCGACGGCAGCGTCATAGGCGGCCTTGGCGTCGTCGACCGCCTTCTGGGCGCCGGCGAAGCGCTCGAAGGCCTTGTTTGCGCCGGCCAGCTCACCCTCGGCGGCCTTGGCCTTCGCCTGCGCGTCGGACAGGGCCTGCTTCTTGGCATCAACTGCCTGCTTGGCGTCCGAAAGAGTGGTCGCGGCGTGCGTATCTGCGGCCCGAGCCTTGTCAACGCCAGCTTGGGCAGCGTCGTCGGCCTTCTTGGCATCGTCAAGCGTGCCCTGCTTGTTCGCAAGGTCCGTCTTGGCGGCATCGCACTTGGCGGTAAGGTCCTTGACCGAAGCCGTGGCGTTGTCATACGCCTCATTGGCCTGATCGGACTTTGCCTTGGCGGCATCGCGGGCGCTGCGAGCCTTCGCCTTGTGAGCAGCGGCATCGGCTGCCTTCGTCTTGCTGTCAGCAAGCGTGGCGTTTGCCTTATCGAGAGTTGCCTGGGCAGTAGCGGCCTCGCCCTTGGCGGCGTCGAGCTTGGTCTTGGGCG
>DXZN01000028.1:13338-23545 GCA_019419645.1 Collinsella sp.
GTATGCCGTCTTCGCGGCGGCGGTGCCGGACTTGGCCTTCTCGTACTCGCCCTTGGCGGTGTTCACGTTCGTGTCGGCCGCGGTATAGGCGTCTTGTGCGTCTTTCTGATTATTGAGAGCAGCGAGATATGCCGTATCGGCCGTGCCCAGCGTCTTCTGCGCCTCGGCGAGCTTGCTCTGGAGCTCCTTGAGTTGCGCCTTCTGCGCCTGCGTGCCGCCAGCGTTATAGGCAGAATCGATGTAGTCGTTGACGAGCTTCTTGAACTCGGAGACAGTGAAATCAGCCTGAGTGTCATCATCGCTGTAATCGAATGCGGTTACCTCGGAATCGGTGTTCTTACCGCTACCGGTTGCGATACCGATAGCCACCGTAGCGGAATCGATAATGTTGAGATAGTGCCCGCAGCCGTCTCCTCTTTCCTTACCGTTTTCATCTTTTGTGCCGGAATACACATCGCGATAGTTTTGGTAGATATAGTACGAATCATAGCGATGAGCCATGAGAGCTTTGCCAGCCTCGCTATCCGCACCGTACTTTTTAATCCAATTCTCGTAATTAACCTTCTCCTGAGTGTAGAGACCAGTATAGGGCCAACCGAGTGTATCCTCGGTCTCGCCGCCGGTATATGCGCCGCCTCCGCCGGCAAGATTTTCACCGTTATCCCAGTAGCAGCCTGAGTGTCTCCAGATGTTCGATGAATATGATGCATTAAGGGCGGCTGCCACAGTCATGCGGAGGCTGACGCTGAGCGCCGACTGACCGTTCGCCTTGCGGAGGTTGTTCTGGGTGTCGAGATATGTCAGGGCGTTGCGCATCTGCTCCAGGGAAAGCGGGTTGGTGTCGCGAGACATGTCCTGATCGACGTACTGGTCATACCATTCGGCCTTGTCATCGGCACCGGTCAGCATCGATACGGCGTCCTGGGCGTTCTTCTTCTGCGTGGCTGTGAACTGGCTGCCGCCGATGATGTAGTTCATGAAGCCGAACATGCCCTGGCTGATAACATTCTGGTCTACGGTCATGTTCGACTTGAGGTCGGCAATCTGCTGGTTAAGCTTCTCGACCTCGGCATTCGCGGTGTCGTATGCCTTCTTGGCGGTATCGGATTCAGCGCATGCCGTCTCCCACTCGCTGCGCTTCTGCTTGCGAACTTCGACAAGCTTATCGTACGCGGTCTTCTTGTCTGCTTCGGTCTGCTGCGCCTTCTCGTATGCGGCCTTGGCGGCGTCGCGCTCGCTGGCGGCGGCGTTGTACTCCTTGTTTGCCGCATCGTATGCAGACTTGGCAGATGCCACAGCAGCGTTGGCGGCGTTGGCCTTCTCCTGCGCGGCGGTGACGGTAGTCTGCGCAGCCTGCAGGTTCGCCTGTGCAGTGGCGTCTGCAGTCGTCGCGGCATCGAGCGCGGCCTGCGCGGTCGCGAGCTCGCTGGCGGCAGTGACCTTGGCAGCTTCGAGCGCGTTCAGATCGATACCCGTGCCCGAGGTCGCGGCATCAAGCGCGGCCTGCGCCTGGTCGAACTTCTGCTGGGCGTTGTCGCGCGCAGTGGTCGCAGCAGCGAGAGCAGCGGCAGTCTCCTGCTTCTTGGCCTGGGCGGAAGTCAGAGCGGTCTCAGTGTCCTTCTTTTCCTGCTGGGCGCTAGCCTCGGCAGCCTTGGCCTGGTCCAGATTGGCCTGTGCAGTAGCAACGGCCTTATTGGCATCATCGAGCTTTGCCTGCGCGTCCCCGACAGCCTTCTTGGCAGTCTCGTACTCGTCCATACCCATGGCCTCGAGCTTGGCTTGGGCATCATCGAGGGCCTTCTTGGCCTCATCCTGCTTTGCCTTGGCGTCCTTGAGCGCCTGGGTCTTATCCTCGACACTCTTGTTGGCCTGTTCGAGCTGATCGTTCAGGTCGCCCAGCTTCTTCTGCTGCTGCTCGGTCTTTTCGACGGCGGCTTTGAGCTCGTCAATCTTCTCCTGGAGCGCGGCGACTTCTGCTGCGTTCTGCTCGATTTCGTTGTCGCTCACAGCCTGCGAGGCCTGATTCTTTTGCTGCTGTGCCTGCTTTTGAGACTGGCCCGCCGCGTCGGCCTTCTTCTGGGCGGCATCGTAGGCGGCCTGAGCGTCCTTGAGCTGCTTTGCCGACTCCTCGGCCAGCTGGGCAGCCGTCTTTACGACCGCTTGGTTACCGGCGGCAACGGTGTTCTCTACAGAACTACCCCCCCCCTGAACAGAATCGCCGTTATCGGTTGACGGTGCGGCGATTGCCGCCAGCGGCGACATAAGCGGCTGAACAATGAGGCCCGCCGTCAAAACGGTTGCGACGGCGCGGTTGGCAACGCCCTTGACGTTGACGGCCTTAGCCCGAGGCTCAAAGTGTTGTGGGCTGTAGTTTGCCATGGCTTTCTCCCTTTGACACGGATGTATCCATACGCTTCAAACTGTAGGTGCCGATTTTTGAATTCTGTTGCGCAACATTGGTCACCAGCGGATTTTTTGAAACTCGCACTCTCGTGCTTCACAATTTCGTCACACATGTAGGAGCTGGTGCATCATATTATTGCGGGATCAAATTGAACCTGTGATTTGCATTTGCTCCCGCGTCATCCGCCCTATCGGATTCCGCATCCAACAGACACCTCATCCGCCACGGTGTAGAGTTAGGACAACGGGCGCGTTGCGCGGCCCGTGCCAGAACGAGGTGGACATGGAACTCGACAAGCAACAGATCAAGCGGCTGCGCGAACGCCATCACCGGCGCCACGGCATCCGCCCTGCCCATAGTGAGGCCATGGAGAACGCCACCCGCTTCCTAAAGCGCGCATTCAACATTCGCGAGGGACGCGCGCCCTATCACGTGATCCGCAAGCGTTTTGTAAACGGGGCGCGTCTGACTGGCTCCCACCTATGCATCCTCATCATCGCCATGCTCATCGCAAGCATCGGCCTCGATATCGACTCGGACATCGCCATCGTGGGTGCCATGCTCATCTGCCCGCTCATGGGATCGGTCCTTGCCATGGCATATGGCATCGCCACGCTCGACCGCGAGATTACCGTCGAAGCCATCGCCAGCCTTGCGCTGCAGATGGCCTTTTGCCTGGTCACGTCCACGTTGTACTTTAAGCTCTCGCCCCTTGGCACCACCACAGCTGCCATCATCGACAATTCGACGCCGACTGTGTGGGACCTCGCTGTCGCGCTCGCCGGCGGCTTTGCGGGCGGCCTAGGCAACTCACGCGACCAGGAACCCGCCACGCTCATTGCCGGCGTAGCCGTGGCGACCGCGCTCATGCCGCCCCTGTGCGCGGCGGGTTACGGCATCGCCATCGCGAGCGGGTCGCTGTTCCTCTCGGCGCTCTACGAGTTTGGCATCAACGTCGTCTTTATCGCGCTGGCGGCCGAAGCCGTATTGCTTCTTTTACGTGTACCGCTCAAGCGTGACCTCAACGGCGACGGCATTGTGACTGCCGAGGAAAACGCTGAGGTCGACGAGCTATCGCGCAAGGTGCGCCGACGCATCATCGTGGGTACGGTGATCTTTGCCATCCCCTGCATCGTTATGACCGCGGGATCCATTGGCTCGGCGCAGGCCGGCGTGCAGGACGGCTACGGCATCACCGAGACCACGCGCGAGCTTGCGGCGGTGCTGCCAGGCTTTAAGGACTACACCGTCGCCGTCGAGACCTCGGCTACCGAAGGCGAGGAGGAGGGTATCGTCGAGCGCGAGATTGTCGCCCATGTGACAACGAGCGAGGCACTCGGGGAGCACGACCGTCGCGTTGCCCGCAAACTCATCGACCTCAACGTGCCCGAACTCGATCGCGTGGAGTTCGATGTGCAGTGATGTGGAGCGCGGCCCTACAGCTCGTACTTGTACACGCGGTAGATATACTTTTCGGCTTCCATCTCGTAGGTGGCGATGGGCAGTCCTCAGCGATCATCTCGTCGTTTGGCAGATAGGTCACGCTGTGCTGGCCTGCGTTGAGCGAAAAATCGCCTTGGGCCTGCAGTAACTTGTCCTCAAAGCCCGAACCGGCCCAAAAATCGGGCAAGCCCACGGAAGGGCTGTAGCAAGGTCATTTGCGCAACATATGTCCAGCAAAAACGGGTGGTAGCCGTACCGGCTACCACCCGTTTGTCTCATATCCAGCCCAAAGCAGGCCAGCTACTTCTTAATGCCGCGTCCCAGGCGCTCAGCGACCGATGCCACGGCCTCCTCGCTGGTCGGTCCGCAGCTCACGCAGCCGTCGTGGGCACGCATCTGGCCGGTGACCTCGTCCATCGCGAGTGGCGCCACCTTCTCGAGCTTAAAGCCCTTGCCGGCGCGCATGTTTTCCTTGGCCACGCTGATCATGAGCTTAATGCGGTTGAGCTGGTTGACCTCGGACGCGCCGGGGTCGTAGTCCACCGCGACAATGTTGCTCTCAGGGTGCTGGCGGCGCAGCTCCTTGATCACAGCCTTACCCACCACGTGGTTGGGCAGGCACGCAAAGGGCTGCGTGCAGATGATGTTGGGCGCGCCATGGTCGATCAGGTCGAGCATCTCGGCCGTGAGCAGCCAGCCCTCGCCCATGTTGTTGCACACCGAAAGCACCGTGCGGGCCTTGTCGGCCATGGTGCCGATGCGCTCGGGAGCCTCAAAGCGGCGGGACTTTTCGAGCATCTCCTCCACCGGCGTACGCATCCAGTCCACGAGTTTGATGAGCGCCTGCATGCTAGCGCGCGCCGTGGCAGAGCTTCCCAGCTCGTCCTTCTGCAGCTCGGCGTTACTCATGGAGTACAGGAAGAAGTCGAGCAGGCCCGGCACCACGGCCTCGCAGCCCTCGCGCTCGATAACGTCGACCACGTGGTTGTTGGCCGTGGGATGGAACTTGACCAAGATCTCGCCGACCACGCCCACGCGCGGCTTGGTGCCCTCGCCCACGAGCGGCATGGAGTCGAACGCGCGGATGGCCTCGCGGCACAGCTTGGTGTAGTTATGCCTGTTGAACTTGGGCGCCAGCTTGCGGGCGCGCGCCATGTACTCCTCGTAGAGCGCGTTGGCGGCACCGGGCGTTGCCTCGTACGGGCGGCAACGATAGAGCATCTGCATCATCACGTCGCCAAAGAGCACCGCGTAGACTGCCTGCTTAAGCAGCGCCGGCGTAATCTTAAAGCCGGGGTTGTCCTCGCCCAGCGCCACGGCCGAAAGCGAGATCACCGGAATCTCGGGGTGGCCGCTCTCGCGCAGGGCCTTGCGGATAAGCGCGATGTAGTTGGTAGCACGGCAGCCACCGCCGGTCTGGCTGATGACCACGGCTGTCTTGGACAGGTCGTACCGACCGCTCTCGATGGCCTCCATGATCTGACCCGTCACCAGGATCGACGGATAGCAGATGTCGTTGTTCACATAGCGCAGACCGGCCTCGACGGCATCGTGGTCAGTCGAGGGCAGCAGCTCCAGGTTGTAGCCGGCACCGCGGAACACCTCTTTGACCAGGTCAAAGTGGATCGGTGCCATCTGCGGGCACAGGATGGTGTAACCCTCCTCGCGCATCTGCTCGGTAAAGGGCACCTTGGGCCACGCGGTCGAAGCACTCTCACGCTGCGCCTCGAACGTGTACTTGCGGCTCGCGAATGCGGGAGCATCCATGGAGGGTGCCACCGGCGCGGCGTCGCCCTGCTCGTAGGCCTCGCCCGCTGCCGTAGCCTCGGCCAAGCGCTCGGCCTCCTGGTCCTTGAGCGCCGCCATGAGCGAGCGGATGCGGATGCGCGCAGCGCCCAGGTTGGACACCTCGTCGATCTTGAGCACGGTGTAGATCTTGCCGCTGGCCTCAAGGATTTCCTGCACCTGGTCGGTGGTCAGAGCGTCCAGGCCACAGCCGAAGGAATTGAGCTGGATCAGATCCAGGTCGTTGCGCATCGTCACAAAACGGGCGACGGCATACAGGCGGCTGTGGTACATCCACTGGTCGACGACGCGAATCGGACGCTCAGGCTTTACCAGGTGCGCGAGCGAATCCTCGGTAAAGACCGCAAAGCCAAAGCTCGAGATAAGCTCGGGCAGGGCATGGTTGATCTCGGGGTCGTTATGGTAGGGGCGGCCGGCGAGCACAATGCCGTGGCCACCGTGGTCCTCGACCCACTTAAGAGCCTCCTCGCCCATGGTCTGGATGTCCTCATGGAAACGCGCATCGGCCTCAAAGGCAGCGTTGACAGCGGCATCGACCTCGGAGCGCGTGATCTTGGGCCCACGCACGCGACCGCGACCGGCTTGCGCATCGGCCACACGGTCGACGGCGAGCACCTGGTACAGACGGCGCTTGAGCTCGGTCTTGTCGTGATACGGCACGAACGGATACAGGAACTCGATGTTCTGCTCGCGGATCTCATCGATGTTGAGTGCCAACGCCGTGGGGTAGCTCATGACGATGGGGCAGTTGTAACAGTTGCCGGCGGTCGGGTCCTCCTTGCGCTCCCAACGCACGCACGGCATCCAGATGAAGTCGACATCGCGGTCGATAAGGTTCATCACGTGGCCGTGGCTCATCTTGGCCGGATAGCACACGCTCTCGGACGGCATGGACTCGATGCCCGCCTGGTAGGTCTTTTTGCTCGACTGGTCGGACAGCTGTACGCTAAAGCCCAGGCGCGTAAAGAACGCATGCCAGAAGGGGTAGTTCTCGTACATGTTGAGCGCGCGCGGGATGCCGACGGTACCACGCGGGGCCTCGTCGGGGCTCAGTACCTCGCGGTCAAAGAGCAGCTCGTTTTTCTTTTTGAAGAGGTTGGGGGCCTCGGTCTTTTGCTTTTTGTGGCCGGCACCCTTCTCGCAGCGGTTGCCGGTAATAAAGCGCCTGCCGCCGCCAAAGTCGTTGACGGTGAGCTGGCAGTTGTTGGAGCAACGGCCGCAGCGGACATGCTTTTGCGTCACGGTGAGGTGCGCGATGTCCTCGGCAGAAAGAATGGTCGAGGTGCCGTCGGCACCGGCGCGATCGCGGGCGAGCAGGGCCGCACCGTAGGCGCCCATGCAGCCGGCGATGTCGGGACGCACGGCATGAACGCCGGTGAGCTGCTCAAACGCACGCAGCGTGGCGTCGGACATAAAGGTGCCGCCCTGAACGATCACCTGACTGCCGATCTCCTTGGGATCGCGCAGCTTAATAACCTTGAACAGGGCATTCTTGATGACGGAATAGGACAGGCCGGCCGCGATGTCGCCCACCGTGGCACCTTCCTTTTGCGCCTGCTTGACGCGCGAGTTCATAAAGACCGTGCAGCGGCTGCCCAAATCGACCGGGGCCTTGGCATGGATGGCGGCATCGGCGAACGCGCGCACGTCCATGTTCATGGACACGGCGAAGCTCTCGATAAAGCTGCCGCAGCCCGATGAGCAGGCCTCGTTGAGCATAATGTGCTCGATGACGCCGTCCTTCACGCGCAGGCACTTCATGTCCTGGCCGCCGATGTCCAGGATAAACTCGACACCGGGCAGGAATGCCTTGGCGCCGCGCAGGTGCGCAACGGTCTCGATCTCGCCGGAGTCGGCCTTGAGGGCCTCGATGAGCAGCGCCTCGCCGTAGCCCGTGGTGGTCACGTGGCCGATGGTGCAGCCGGCAGGGATGTGATTGTAGAAATCGGCCATGATGACCTTGGCCGTGCCCAGGATGTCGCCGTTGTTGTTGCCGTACCAGGTGTGCAACAGCTGGCCGTCCTCGCCCACGAGCGCGGCCTTCATAGTGGTGGAACCGGCGTCGATGCCAATGAACACGCGGCCGGTGTAGCCGTCCAGCTTGCCCTTGGGGACGACCTCGGTGTCGTGGCGACCCTTGAACTCGGCAAAATCCTCGTCGGTGGCAAAGAGCGGGTCCAGGCGCTCGACCTCGGCACCCTGCGTGTCGCCCAAGCTGTCGATGGCCTCGATAAGCTGCAGGAACGTGCTGAGCTTGTTGGACTCGTGCGCCATGGCGGCGCCACTCGCCACAAACAGGTGAGCGTTTTGGGGCACGATACGGTGCTCCTCGTCCAGGTTGAGCGTGAGGTAGAAGCGGTGACGCAGCTCGGAGAGGTACTGCAGCGGGCCGCCCAGGAAGGCGACGTTGCCGCGAATGGGACGGCCGCACGCCAGGCCCGAGATGGTCTGGGTCACGACGGCCTGGAAGATGGAGGCGGCCACGTCCTCGGGACGGGCACCCTCGTTGAGGAGCGGCTGCACATCGGTCTTGGCAAAGACGCCGCAGCGACTGGCGATGGGATAGATGGTGGTGGCGTTGGCCGCGAGCTCGTTGAGGCCGCTCGCGTCGGTGTGCAGCAGGGTTGCCATCTGATCGATGAACGCGCCCGTGCCGCCGGCGCAGGTACCGTTCATGCGCTGCTCGATGCCGTTGTCGAAGTAGATGATCTTGGCGTCCTCGCCGCCCAGCTCGATGGCGACGTCGGTGGCCGGGATGAGGGTCTCGACGGCGCGTTTGCTGGCGATGACCTCCTGGACAAACTCCAGCTCGAGCCACTGGGACAGTAGCAGGCCGCCCGAGCCGGTGATGGCGCAGGTCATCTGAGCCGTCGGCAGCACGGTTGCAGCACCCTCGAACAGGTCGCGGGCGCAGGCACGGACGTCGGTGTGGTGGCGCTGGTACTTGGCGTAGACGATCTGGTTGTCGTCGTTGAGCACGGCGAGCTTGACGGTGGTGGAGCCCACGTCGATGCCCAGGTGCAGGTTCCCACGAGCGTTCTCGGGGTTGAAGATCGCGCCTTCGGGGGCGTGGGCGGCGGCTACGGGCTCAGCAGCGGTAGGGGGCTCGGCGGTGAGGGACGTCTCCCCTGCCACGTTCTTGGCATCGGCAACTGCCTCGGCAACTTTCTCGACAGCCGCGGTCGCGGCCTTCTGCGCGGCGTCCATCACGGTGGGCGCGGCCTCGCGTGCGGCAGCGACCATGCGGTCCTTAATGCCCTCGACGAGTTTGCTCATTGTCTCTCCTCTTAGTTGTTGGACTCGACGGTTGCGGCGGTGTCGGCCGCGTCCTCGAGCTGCAAGTTCAATAGCTTCATGCCGTATTCCGGCACGTTGATATCGATGGGTTGGCCATACAGGTCACCAGGGCGCACAAAAGCGAGCACCGTCATAATGCGCGCCATGGCCTCGGGCGATTCGGTGAGCCCACGCTCAAACCAGCGCTGAATCATGCCAACCTCGGCGCTCACGACGTAGGTGACGTAGTAGTCAAAGAACGTGCCCAGCGCCAGGCCCAAAATGCCCGTCTGCGCACGCGGCACCACAGCCTCACGCGCGGTGTCGATGATCCTTTTAATGAAGGCCTGGTCGCCGCCCGGACCCAGCAGCGCACCGATTAAGTCGCGGTTGGCCGCAAGATAACGCAGCAGCTCAACCGAACCGGGCGCCGGCTCGAGCTCGTCGATATTGTGATAGAGATCGGGCAGCTGAGCTGCGGTGATGAGCTCAATGCGCTCACGGATCTCGGCCAGCAAGCCGTCCTCGATTTGATTGATAAAGTCGGGGATATCGCGGTAGTGCGAATAGAACGTGCGGCGCGTAAGGCCGGCGCGCTCGGTGAGCGACGCGACATTAATGCGCGAAAGGTCGCCGCTTTCGGCAAGCTCGCTGGCAAGTGCCTGGCGAAGGGCACGCTGCGAGCGAAGGGACCGGCGATCGCATTTCTCGAGCTGGGACAAGCGTCCTCCTTGTTACTCAGCCTGTGCGCTATTGCACAGTGCGAGTATTATTGCACACCGTGTGCATCAACACGTAAAGGCAATATTTGGAATGTGACGAGGGGGCAGTCCCTTTGTCACAACCCGCCTGGCTTTTGGAGCGGCATTACCGATTGTCCAAAATGTCATTCGTGGGTAGAATAGTGTCGACGGCAGCCCAAGTTGTAGCTGGCTGGGCAGCGCCGTTGTTTGCATTAGGGGGTCAACGCCTTAGCGGCGGCGACCCCTTCTGTTGCGCTTCGAACGCTGCTTGAGTGCCTCGGAAAGGCCGACAAGCGCCGTGAAGAACGAGACCAAAGCGGTCAGAAGTCTCACGAAATCAATCAAATCGGTCATGGGCATCACCTCCCATCAAATGGAGGGCGCTGCCCGGCACATGGAACTGCCGTCAACGATACCGATTCTATCAAAGCGCAGTTAGATATGCGAATGTTTGTTCGCATATCAGAAGATCGGAGCTCGGGTAGGTAGTGCGCACAGATGTGGTGTAAGAGCCGGCGGGGAGCGGGGGCTTGCG
>DXZN01000029.1 GCA_019419645.1 Collinsella sp.
TCTGAGCCATGGGGCCGTCGGTAGCGGCGATGACCAGGATAGCGCCGTCCATCTGAGCAGCACCGGAGATCATGTTCTTGACGTAGTCAGCGTGGCCCGGGCAGTCAACGTGAGCGTAGTGACGAGCAGCGGTCTCGTACTCGACGTGGGAGACGGAGATCGTAATGCCGCGCTCGCGCTCCTCGGGAGCCTTGTCGATGTTCTCGAACGCAGTGAAGTCAGCCTTGCAGCCCTCGGTCTCGGAGAGAACCTTGGTGATGGCAGCGGTCAGCGTGGTCTTGCCGTGGTCGACGTGACCAATGGTGCCGATGTTAACATGCGGCTTAGTGCGCTCAAACTTCTCTTTGGCCATAAAGCCCTCCTCTAAACAGGTCGTCCCCGGACGGGACTTTGCCTTTATACCATAGTGGCCTCTCAACATACTATTGAGAAGCCACCGTGTTACCTATGGTAGCGGTGACTGGATTCGAACCAGTGACGCCACGGGTATGAACCGTGTGCTCTAACCAACTGAGCTACACCGCCGGATGGAGCCTGCAACCAGACTTGAACTGGTGACCTCTTCGTTACCAACGAAGTGCTCTACCGACTGAGCTATACAGGCACTTGACGGGTGGGAGCTATAGGATTCGAACCTATGTAGGCAGAGCCAACGGGTTTACAGCCCGTCCCCATTAACCACTCGGGCAAACTCCCAATCGTTCAAGTATCCGCAGGTCCTTTGGTCTTTTGGACCGCCGCCCCCGCGAACGAAAAAGATAATACGATGCAACCTTGGGGGCTGTCAACGAAAACCTCTAGATACACGGTTCCGGGCGTATCTATATAGCCGTGACCTGCGGTTTTGTTGAGTTTGGATATGAAGGACGGTGGATTTGCATGTAGCGGTGACATTTCCCGAGCGAATACTTTGGTGTAGTGGAGTACACCTTCAGAATCGAACTTCGATAACGGCTTATTTGCACCTATATATAGGTCGAGATCGGGCTTCCGCGGCAAATTCGAGCGTGGATTATCTCCCGTTTGAAATCGAGCGTGGATAATCTCCCACTTTTGACGTGCCACTGGGCCCAAAGTGGGAGATTATCCACGTTCATTCTCTAGGCGGGAGATTTTCCACTCTCGTACGTCCGATAATCCACGCTCAGGGGGGGGGCAGCCGAGCTCGACACGGCTTTTGTCTCGATCTGTAACATATAGAGAACATTTTCTCCCCTATCTGTTACAGGTCGAGATATTACGCAGAGACCTCCGCTTACGTCTCATTCTGTAACAGTAAGAAAGGTTTTCAGCTTCTTCGTGTTACAGATCGAGTCAAACCTGAAGCTTGGTTGGCGCCAAGCACGCTGACTTATCGACATAAATAGAAACGGGCCCTGTCCCACAAGGGAACAGAGCCCGAAACTCTCATGGAGCCAGTGACAGGAATCGAACCTGCAACCCACTGATTACAAATCAGTTGCGCTACCGTTGCGCCACACTGGCACACTTGGCGCTTTCGCGCGAAGCCAGTTAAGAATAAAGGAATTGCGGACGAGGCGCAACAGGCCCTTCGCCCGACCACATCTCAAAACTATTCGCCAGAACGAATAGTTTTATCCGTTCGCCAAAACCAAAAACTATTCGTTTTGGCGACGGCAACCCACAGTCCATTGATTACAAATCAACGGGCTGACCAATTGGGAAACGGGTCTCTATGGATAATCCCCTACCGGCCACGCAGGGCCTTGAGCTTGGCCAGGGCATCGGGGCTCAGGCGACTGCCCAGAGTCATCTTGATCTGCGGAGCTTCCTCTGCCTCGTGAACGTCGTTATCGATCTGTTTGATCTCGTCCACCAGCATGCGGCTCGAGATGCGCGTAACACCCTTGCCCATGACGACGGCCTGGATCGTGCCGTCGCTCGACACCACGGAGCACGCGCGGCCTTCCTCGCGTGCCTCGATGCAGAGCTTCTGCACCACGGTATCGGCCGATACGCCCGTCGGCGAAAACTCGATGCGCACGCCGCGGGCCGGCAGGTTGGGGCGCTCGTTGGAGATATTGCCCGCGCCGTCGAACACGATCACAGCCTCGTAGCGGCCCTGGGCAAACGCCGCAACATCGTTGATGAGCGCGGTGCGCGCCATATCGTGGACGTCGCTGGAATACGGATCGTCGGAATGGTCGTAGACGAGCTTTTCGTAGCGCGGCGTGCAGTGAATCACGTTGTAGCCGTCGACCACCAACAGCTCGGGCTTGTTGGAGTGCACCGTCGAGACCGGATCGGCGATGGCCTGCGCAAACGCGTTACCGCCCACGCCGTAGGTCGCAGCCGAGACAATCGGCTTGGCCGAGCCTTCGCCAAAGCGCTTGGCCTTGGACTTGGCGCGGTTCTTCTTGGACATGTGCTACTCCTCCCCCATGAGCTCGCCGGCGTTGCGGCGCAGCCACTCAAAGCACAGCGCCGTGGTCGCCTGGGCGACATTGAGGCTTTCGGTCATGCCGCGCTGGGGAAGCTTGGTCAAAAAGTCACATTTCTCGAGCACCAGGCGCGAGATGCCGTCGCCCTCGGAGCCCATGACGAGCGCAACGCGGCCCTCGAAGGGAGCATCCCAGCAGCTGCCCTCGGCGTGCTCGGAAGCACCGCCCACCCAAAAGCCGGCGGCCTTGAGGTCGTCAAGCGCGCGGGCGATGTTGGGCACCTGCGCGATGGGTAGGTGCATGACTGCACCGGCGGAGGTCTTGTAGCTGCCCACGGTCACGCCGGCGGCACGCTTGTTGGCGATGATGACGCCCGCTGCGCCCACAACCTCGGCAGAGCGCACGATGGCGCCAAAGTTACCGTCGTCGGTCACATGGTCGAGCACCACGACAAGCGCCGGGCCCTCGCCTGCGCGGTCGAGGATGTCGGCGACATCGGCGTAAGGGAAGTTGCCCACCTCGAGCGCAATGCCCTGGTGAGCGCCATGGCTCGACAGCGCATCGAGCTGCGCGCGCGGCACATACTTAATGCGGACGCCCGCGGCGTTGAGGTCGTCGACCAGACGCGACAAGGCGGCATCGCGCTCCCCGCCCTCGGCAATGAGCGCGCACTTGATGGGAAAACCGGTACGCAGTGCCTCGGCGGCAGCACGGCGACCTTCGATAAACTCGCCCTTGGGAACCTGGACAGCGTCGCGGTTGCGATCGCGCTGCGGACGTGCGGCCTGGGCTTGGGAGCGTTCGCGCTGGCCCTTGGGAGCGGCAGCGCGGTCGTTGCGGCGAATCGGACGCGAGCCAGAAGCGGCCTGCTTGCCGCCACGAGGCGCACGCTTGCGATTGTCGGCCATAAAGCGACCTCCTAAATACAACTATCAAACGAAACAAATAGACCGACCGCCCGAGGTGCGGCAGATTGCCTTGAAAGAGGAAGGCATAGACCTTGAGGTCATGCCCGACGATTGAAAGGCAAGGTGCCGTGGCTCGGGCGGTCGGCACGGGTTTTCCAAGTGTCCGAGATGGCCGTGAAAGAGGAGCGAAGCGATCTTGAGTACGCGAGCGACGGTTTGAACGGCAAGGTCGGGTGCTTGGGAAACCCGCGGGGATTAGATGGATTTGATACGGGTGCCCGCGGCAGTATCCTCGATCGTCAGCCCGAGGTCCTTGAGCTGGTCGCGGATGGCATCTGCCAGATCCCAGTTCTTGGCGGCACGGGCCTCGGCGCGGGCCTCGAGAATCTTGGCAGCGGCCTCGTCCACGTCGTCGCCCGTGTAGGCAACCAGGCCGGCGGCTACGCCCAGCAGGCCCAGCGGCAACTCGACCTTTGGCTCGGGGAGCTCAACGCCAAACGTATCGAGCAGCTCGACCAGCGTATCGGCGGCGGCAAGCGCGGCGGCCTTGTCGGCAGCGTCGCCCGCCTGCTCCAGGTACTGGTTGCACTCGGTCACAAAGCCAAAGACGGCACCCATGGCACCGGCGGTGTTAAAGTCGTCGTCCATGCACTCCTTAAAGGCGGCACGGGTCTCGGCGGCCTTGGCGGCAAACGCCTCGGATGCTGTCTCATCGGCATCGGCCGTCGCATGGTTCGCAGCCCAACGCAGGTTCTCGACCGTACCGGCGATACGCGTGAGCGAATTCTCGGCACCCTCCAGGCGCTCCCAGGAGAAGTCGAGCGGCGAGCGATAGCTCGTCTGCAACATCAGCAGGCGCAGGGCCGCGGCGGAGTGCTGCTCGAGGACCTCGGCCAGCGTGAAGAAGTTACCAAGCGACTTGGACATCTTCTCGCCGTCTACCAGCAGCATGCCCGTGTGCATCCAGGTGTTGGAGAAGCCCTGGTGCCAGGCGCAGGTGGCCTGGGCGCACTCGTTCTCGTGATGCGGGAAGGCAAGGTCGGAGCCGCCGCCGTGGATGTCGATCGGGGTGCCCAGGTAGCGATGCACCATGGCGGCGCACTCGGTGTGCCAACCGGGACGGCCCTCGCCCCAGGGGCTCGGCCAGCTGGGCTCGCCGGGCTTGGCAGCCTTCCACAGGGCAAAGTCGAGCGGGTCGTTCTTGTCCTCGTTCTCCTCGATGCGCGCGCCAACCATAAGGTCGTCGATGTTGCGGCCCGAGACCTGACCATAGTTGGAATCGCTGCGCACGGCAAAGTACACGTCGCCGTTATCGGCGGCGTAGGCGTGGCCCTGCTCGATAAGCGTCTTGATCATGGCGATCATGGGGCCGATCTCTTTGGTGGCGCGGGGGCGCACATCGGGATCGAGCACGTTGGCGGCACGCATGACGCCGATGAACTTGTCGGAGAACTCCGTCGCGACCTCGGCGGCAGTTCGGCCCTGCTCGTTGGCGCGCTTGATGATCTTGTCGTCGACATCGGTGAGGTTCTGGGCGAACGTGACCTCGTAACCGCTCGCGATGAGCCAGCGGCGAATCACGTCAAAGCTGATGAACGTGCGGGCGTTGCCGATATGGATGTTGTCGTAGACCGTGGGGCCGCACACGTACATGCGAACCTTGCCGGACTCGATGGGCTGGAACTCTTCCTTTTTATGGGTAGCGCTGTTGTAGATACGCATTCGTTACTCCTTAACGGTTTTCTGTAGCAGGCAGACGGCCCAGGCGCCAATTCCCTCGCCTTGGCCTTCCCAACCGAGCTTTTCGGTCGTGGTGGCGGCGACGCCCACGTTTTCCACGTCGACGCCCAGGGCATGGGCAAGGTTGGCGCGCATGGCATCGCGGTGCGGAGTGATCTTGGGTTGCTGACAGGCAATGGTGCAATCGGCATCGACAAACTCAAAGCCCAGCTCGCGCGCATAGTCCATCACGCGAGCGAGCAGCACCATCGAATCGGCACCCTCGTAGGCGGGATCGGTGTCGGGGAATAGCTTGCCGATATCTCCCCCGCGGCAGGCGCCCAGAATGGCGTCGGCCAAGGCGTGCGCGAGCACATCGGCATCCGAGTGGCCCAGCAGGCCGCGCTCGTAGGGGATGTCGACCCCGCCGATGATACATCGACGCCCCTCCACCAAACGGTGGACGTCGTAGCCATGGCCAATGCGCAGGTTACTGAACATGGGGAAGGTCCTCTCCCTCGGCCATGCGGCCAAGCAGAATCGCGGTTACGGGACGCAGGTCCTCGGGCACCGTCACCTTAAGGTTATCGCGCGGGCTCTGGACGCAGCGGACGCGCCCACCCATGCGCTCGACCAGTGACGAATCGTCCGTGCCGATAAAGCCCTCGGCAATCGCCGCGGCATGGGCGCGCTTCATGGCGTCGACACTAAAAATCTGCGGCGTCTGCGCGGCCCAGTACAGCTCGCGCGGCGGCGTCTCGACGATGTTGTCGCCATCGACGATTTTGAGTGTGTCGATGGCAGGCTGACCGCACACGACACCGTCGAGGGCACGGTCGCTCACGAGCACGTCGATAGCGTGGTCGATGGCCTCGGTCGTAATGAGCGGACGAGCGCCATCGTGAATGGCGACGTATTCAAAGCCCGCCGGCACCGCATGCACGCCGGCACGGGTGGAATCCTGACGGGTATCGCCGGCATCGGCAAAGCTGATGGGCGTGTCATAGTCAAACGGATCGATGGCCAGGCGGCGCATCTCGGCGCGGCGCTCGGCAGGACACACCACCACGATGTGGCCGACCTTGTCGCTCCGATCGAACGCGCGGATAGACCAGCTCATGAGCGGACGGCCCGCCACGTTAACGAGCTGCTTGCCGCCGGGATTTCCAAAGCGCTGGCCGCTGCCGCCGGCAACGACCACGGCGCATACGGGCGCCATTATGCGTTCCCCTGTTTGGTGCCCTTCATGCGGTACAGGGAGTCCGCAAGAATGGCAGGGTTGTTGACGCCAAAGTCGCCCAGGCGCTCCGGATCTTCGCTGATGTCGTCCATGAGCTCCTGCAGCGATCCATACTCGTCGACGATCTTCTCGGCCACGCCGTCGCGCACGACGGACACGCGCGAAAGCGTGCGCAGGCCCAGCGGTGTCATGACGGAGTCCTCGTCCAGGTCGTCGTAACCCAGAACCGCCGCCACATGCTGCGGGTCGGACAAGTCCTTGGGCGTCATACGGCTCAGGTTGGCGCGGATCTTTTCGGCATTGGCCTCGGAGGAATCGCTCGCATAGTCGCGAATCATCAGGTCGTACTCGATATCCATGCTGGAGCCGGCGAGCTGCTCGAGCTGCATCTGCACGAGCTTGCCCTGGTTGCCCAGCTTGACAATGCAATCCTTAAGTTCGGTCTTTGCCTGCTGCATGATCTCGAAGCTCGAGAAAATCCCGGTAATGTCGGCGAGCGTAACGTAGTCGTCGAGCTCGAGGGCCGTCAGACGCAGCAGGGAGCGGTCGAGCGACTGACGGGTAGTCTGGAGCGTGGCGACGAGCTGGTTGACCGAGCTCATGATGGTGGTGACGGGCTGGATCTCGTAGCTCTTGCCGTGAACGTACACGTTGACGACGGCACGACGGGCCGAGACCGAGATCACGATGGCATCCGTGAGTACCGACATGCGGGCGGCGGTGCGGTGACGCATGCCCGTCTCACTCGTGGCGAGTGAGGGATCGGGATTGAGGTGGAAGTTGGCGCGCAGGATCTGGGTGAGGTCGCCGTCGATGACGATGGCGCCGTCCATCTTGGAAAGCTCGAACAGGCGGTTCGAGGTAAACGAAATGTTGAGCGGGAAGCCGTCGTTACCAGCAGCGAGCACGTTTTCGGTGTCGCCGACGCAAATAAGAGCGCCCAAGTGACCGGCGATGATCATGTCGAGGGCGGTGCGGATCGGCTGGCCAGGTGCCGTCAGGCGGATGGCCTGTTCCATACGCTTTTGCAGCTCGTTCTTATCCAAGGCATCGCTCCCATCGTATACGCTCCATAAACGTCAATAAGTTTCTCACGGTTTGACTCTGTGACGCCCGCAAAATCCGATGCTTACAGAATGAGCGAACACAGCTGAGAGCCCCAATCCAAATGAGCTGCTTATGTGGTAGCATCGGGATTCGCATAAATGAGGGAGTAGTCGCGTGATCGGGTTCGCCTCCGGTGGCGCGGCAAGTCAACACACTGGCCGATGCGGCCTGGCTTGCCTTAATGAACGAGACTCGTGGCTGTGCGCGCAACGCGTACGCCACGGGTCTTTTTTGTTACTCCCCCAAGAGGTACACGCGGGCCCGCCCGCAGAGAGGGAGCCAGACTATGGGACTCGCAGAGCTCGTACTGCTCGCCGTTGGCCTTTCGATGGATGCCTTTGCCGTATCCATCTGCAAGGGCCTTGGCATGAAGAAGATCAACCTTAAAGTTGCCGTGGTGCTCGGCTTGTTCTTTGGCGGCTTTCAGGCCGGCATGCCCGTAATCGGATGGGCGCTCGGCAGTCAATTCATGGGCATCATCGGACCCATCGACCATTGGATCGCCTTTATCCTTTTGGCCTTCATCGGCGGCAAAATGCTGTGGGAGGCTTTTACCGAGGACGAGGATGAAGGCGACGGCAAGGATGCCGAGAGGATTGACCTGGGCGAGTACCTAATCCTTGCCATCGCCACCTCAATCGACGCCCTGGCCGTGGGCATCTCGTTCGCCGCGCTTTCGGTCGACATCGTTCCCGCTGTATCGCTTATCGGTGTCACAACGTTTATCTTCTCCGTCGCCGGCGTAGCGATCGGCCACACCTTTGGCGCGCGCTACGAAAAACCTGCCACCATCGTGGGCGGCATCGTGCTCATCCTCATCGGACTTAAGATCTTGCTTGAGCATCTGGGGATTTTGGCGCTGTAACGCCAAACACAATCGCTCAAAACTCAACGCCAGTACAAGGCCTCATGCAAAGTTTTGCATGAGGCCTTTTCGTGCAGACTTTTGCATGTCATACTGATATGCAAAAGTCTGCATGTTGGAGATCGCCATGGATACCCTTCCCATCACCACACCACGCCAAGCTGGCATCTATGTGCGTCAGGCACGCGAGTCGCAGGAAATCACCCGTGCGGCCCTCGCTAAAAAAGCCGGCGTTTCGGAGCGCCTACTCGCATCGCTCGAGCTAGGAGACGCCACGGGTATTCGGCTCGACAAGTTACTGACCGTCTTTAACGCACTCGACATAGGTCTCTTTGCGCAAAGCGATAACGACTCCACCGCATCGCCCTCCGAACATCCGACGACGATAGCGGACCTCCCTATCGCGAACTCGAATGCCCTGCCAAAGCCAAGCGTAGGCAGACGACCCGCCCGACAAGGAACGCCATCTTCCTATGGTGCCCTGCTGGCCCAAATCGCAGCCGAGCAAGGCCTTTCCGACACTTCAGACCTCTCCTTTGGCTGTAAGGTTGTGAAATAAATGGCAGAGATGGAGCTTGCGACCCTCATTTGTGGCGAAATCGCAGGCACTCTCCGGCAAGACGAGCATGGACTCTGCAGCTTTGTATACGCCCCAACCTATCGCGGAGCACCACTATCGCTTACAATGCCGCTTTCCAATCGCACGTATGGCCATAACATCGTCCGCCCGTTCCTATTTGGCCTTTTGCCCGACAGCCAAGAGCAGCGTCGTGCTATTGCCGCCGAGCATGACGTTGCATCCAACAACCCCGTCGCCCTCTTGTGCCATATCGGTCTTGACTGCGCAGGGGCCGTTCAGTTTTGTCGAACCGATCAATTAGGCGCCGCCCGCGGCAGGGTCTCGGCATACCGCCCGCTTACCAATTCTCAAATCGCTCACAAGCTCAAAGCAATTCGCGATGACGAAAGAGAGACATGGATGGGCTCCAACGAAAGCTGGTCCCTGGGCGGCAACCAAGGCAAATTTGCACTAGCTTGGCATGATGGCCAATGGTGCGAATGTCTAGGGTCATCCCCCACTACCCATATCTTCAAAAATGGTGTCGTTGGGTTCAAACATCAGGCCTTAAACGAATTCGTCTGCATGAAAACGGCTCGGCGTGTTGGCATTCCAACTGCCAACGTCTCCTATTGCACATTTGAAGACGAAGCCGCGCTCGTCGTTGAACGGTACGACAGAATGGTCAATAGCAGCGGAAATATCGAAAGGCTGCATCAGGAGGACTTTTGCCAGGCACTCGGTGTATTGCCAAGCCAGAAATACACCGCCGACGGAGGACCAACCACACGAGACATCCAAGAACGACTGATTAACACAGTCCCCCACCACATGAATCTTGTGCTTTTTACCTATATGTTGTTCTATAACGCCATTATCGGAGCGCCTGACGCACACGCTAAAAACTACTCGCTCATCCTAGGCAAAGGCACAAACGCAGCGCTCGCACCCATGTACGATGTCGCATCGGGCTTGGCATACGAGCGCATGCGCCGCCGGGCGCGTCTTGCCATGAGCGTTGGCGGCGAAAAACGTGTGGGGCGCATCGGTCCAGGTGCTATCCGCCGATACCACGGTATGGGCGACCCCGCGCTGGAGACGGCGCTCACCGATGCCGGGCTATCCGAGAAGTTTTGCTTTGCGACCATGATGGACCTCGCCTACGAGGTACCCATTTGCATGGAAGAGGTCATGGACGAATACGCCGACCTGCCCGGCATGGCGGACCTGCGCGATCATATGCTCGGCCCCGTCCGCGAAAACTGCCAGCGAACCCTCGACCTCATCAGGGCGGATATGGGCTAGACGCCAATCAATTTCCCATTTCTCAAAAGAAGAGAGGGGGCACCCGTCGCAAAAGCTCGGGTGCCCCCTCTCGTAATGTCATTTGCAATCCGCTAGCACGTGGCTCGGGCTGCTGCTAGCGCAACCTTTACGCGGCAAGGCGCTTGAGGACGTCGATGAGCAGCTCGTAGAAGCGCTCGGCAGAAGCGAGCTCCATGCTCTCGTCCGGGGTGTGGACATCGGAGAGCGTCGGGCCCACAGCGATGGCGTCCAGGCCGTGCAGGGCCTCGGCAAACAGGCCGCACTCAAGGCCGGCGTGAATGGACTCGATGCGCAGCTCGGAGCCAAAGAGCTCGCGATAGCTCTCGACAAAGACGTCGCGGACCGGCGAATGCTCGGCATAGCTCCAGCCGGGATACTCGAACTCGAACTTGGCGTCGAAGCCCAGGATATCGGCGAGCGTCTGCAGACGATCCTTAAACTCGTTCTGCAGCGAGGTGATCGAGGAGCGCGGGGACAGCATGATCTTGACCTCGTCGTCAGAGGTGGCAACCACACCGATGTTGGAGGAAACCTCGACGGAGCCGTCGGTGGCGACGTTGCGGCGAATCACGCCATTAGGGGCAAGACGCAGGGCGCGGATGAGGGCAAGCGCGGACTTCTGGTCCATGGCCTCGACCTCGGCGTCGTCGGCAATCTCGACGGTGCAGGTAAAGCCGGGGTCGAAGACCTCGAGCTCGGCAGTAACGTCGGCGATGATGCCCTTTGCGATCTGGGCCGCGGCCTCGGCGGCAGCGTGGTCGGCGTAGACCAGAACAGCCTTGCACTCACGGTTGATGGCGTTGTCCTTGGTGCCGCCGTTAAAGCTAACGATGGCGGGCTCGCCAGCGACCATCAGGCGGTCGATGATGCGGGCCATGATGAGGTTGCCGTTGCCGCGCTCCAGGTTGATATCGCTGCCGGAGTGGCCGCCCAGCAGGCCGGAGATGTCGAGCGTGAGGGTGCTACCGGTCTTGTGCTCGCGCGCGATCGGGCAGGTGTAGGTAACGACGACACCGCCGGCGCAGCTGACGGTAGCAACGCCTTCTTCCTCGGAGTCAAGGTTAATCATGGTGCGGGCGCTAATCTGGGACTTGTCGAGCGTCTCGGCGCCGACCAGGCCAGTCTCCTCGTCGGTGGTGAATACGCACTCGAGGGCGGGGTGAACGATCGAATCGTCATCGAGAACAGTGAGCATCAGAGCGACGGCAATACCGTTGTCGGCGCCCAGAGTGGTGCCGTTAGCGGTGAGGACGCCGTCCTTGACGACCAGGTCGATACCATCAGTCGTAAAGTCGTGCTCAACGGAGCCCAACTTGTCGCACACCATATCGATGTGGCCCTGCAGCATTACGGTCGGGGCATTCTCGGCGCCGGCAGATGCGGGCTTGCGAATGATGACGTTGTAGACCTCGTCCTGATACACATCGAGACCGCGCTCCTTGGCAAACGCGACCAGGAAATCGCTGATGCCTTTCTCGTTGCCAGACCCACGGGGGATCGCGCTGACCTCCTCAAAGAAATGGAACAGTTGGGCGGGCTCGTAGCCGGTAATCTTGTAGTCCATGGTGCCTCCTTGGCGCAACTGGTTAGACAGTAAGACGTGCGACTTGTATATTCCCAGACTTTGCGTGCATAAACCAGTCGAAAACGCCGAGCGCCCTCGCATCATCGGCTAACGGTGGACCGTATAGCGTAACGGTCACAACTTCCGCAGCTCTACAAATCGAGGCGCCCTTTCCGGAGCGCCTCGATTGCGCGTATCAAATTGTCGCCACGCCCTACAGCGCGCCGGAACCGGCTTGCATCATGCCGCCGGGGCCCGAGGTCACGCCGCCGCTCACGGGCGCGGCGTTGCCGGTGTGCGGTGCCGCCGGGGCGGTATCGCCACCGAGCGTGCCCACCGGACGCGGTGCCGGGATCTCGCCCGTGCCGTGGCTAAAGACAAACTTGCCATCGGCCACGTCGCACAGGACGGTATCGCCCTCGCCCCACTCGCCAGCCAGCAGTTCCTCGGACAGCGGATCCTCGATGAGCTTTTGGATAGCACGGCGCAGCGGACGCGCGCCGTTGGTGAGGTCGGTGCCCTCGGCCACGATCTTGTCATAGGCCGCATCGGTGAGCTTGATGTTCATGCCGTTGGCAATCAGGCGCTGACGCAGGTCGTC
Organism: Collinsella sp.; assembly: GCA_019419645.1. GTDB lineage: Bacteria > Actinomycetota > Coriobacteriia > Coriobacteriales > Coriobacteriaceae > Collinsella. The sequence continues at coordinate 12,292 of DXZN01000029.1, forward strand.
CACCAGCAGGTGCGCGATCTTGGTCAGGTTCTCGCCCGAGAGCTTCTGGAACACCACAATGTCGTCGATACGGTTGAGCAGCTCGGGGCGGAACAGGCGCTTGAGCTCGCCCATCGCACGGCCCTTGATCTCACTCGAGGTGAGGCCCTGCTCGCCGGTGGTGCCAAAGCCAACGCTCGCATCCTGCGCGATCTCGCGGGCGCCCACGTTGGACGTCATGATGATCACGGTATTGCGGAAGTCGACCGTCTTGCCCTGGCTATCAGTCAGGCGACCCTCCTCCAGCACCTGCAACAAAATGTTGAAGATGTCGGGGTGCGCCTTCTCGATCTCGTCGAACAGCACGACCGAGTACGGGTGACGGCGAACAGCCTTGGTGAGCTGGCCGCCCTCGTCGTGGCCCACATAGCCCGGGGGGCTACCGATGAGCTTGGAGACCTCGAACTCACTGCCAAACTCCGACATATCGAAGCTGATGAGCGCGTCCTTGCTGCCAAAGAGATACTCGGCGAGCGTCTTGGCGAGCTCGGTTTTGCCCGTGCCGGTGGGGCCCAGGAAGATAAAGCTGCCGCCGGGGCGACGCGGGTCCTTGAGCGGCGAGCGGCTGCGGCGCACGGCCTTGGCAACGGCCTCGACGGCCTCGTCCTGACCGATGATGCGGGTCTTGAGCACGCTTTCGGCCTGCAGCAGGCGGCGGCTCTCGCTCTCGGTGAGCGAGGACACCGGCACGCCCGAGGTCACGGACACGATGTCGGCAATCTGGGAGACATCGATGGTGAGCGGGCTGGCGTCGAGCTCGGCCGTCCAGGCAGCCTTGGCCTCGGCGAGCTCAATCTCGGCAGCCTTTTGCTGCTCGGTGATCTCGGCGGCCTTGTTCATGTCGTCGCTCTCGGTGGCCTCCTGCGCGGCGGCCTTAAGCTCCTCCACGCGATGCTCGGCCTCGCGCACCGGCTCGGGCGCGCGGTTGGCGGCGATGCGGGCGCGGGCGCCGGCCTCGTCAATGAGGTCGATGGCCTTATCGGGCAGGAAGCGATCCTGGATGTAGCGGTTGGAGAGGTTCGCGGCGGCCTCGATAGCACCCTGCGTATAGCGCACATGGTGGTGCTCCTCGTAGCGCGGCTTGAGCGCGGTCAGGATCTTGACCGTGTCCTCGACGCTCGGCTCCTCGACATCGATGGTCTGGAAGCGACGCTCGAAGGCCGGGTCCTTGGTGAGGTACTTGCGGAACTCCTCGGCCGTGGTGGCACCGATGATCTGGAAAGCACCGCGTGCGAGAACGGGCTTGAGCATGGAGCTCGCGTCGATGGAGCCCTCGGCAGAGCCGGCACCGATGATGGTGTGCATCTCGTCAATAAACAGGATGACGTCGTCAGCCTCGGTGGCCTCCTGGATCACGTTCTTGAGGCGCTCCTCAAACTCACCGCGATACTTGGCGCCCGCGACAAGACCCGGCAGGTCGAGCGTCCAGATATTCTGGTTCATGAGGTTCTCGGGCACGTTGCCGGCTGCAATCTGCTGAGCCAGGCCCTCGACGATGGCCGTCTTGCCCACGCCGGGGTCGCCCAGAATGAGCGGGTTGTTCTTGGTGCGGCGCGAAAGAATTTCCATCATACGCTGGACTTCCTTTTCGCGACCAATTACAGGGTCGAGCTCGCCATCGCGCGCCTTTTGCGTGAGGTTGGTGGCGAACTGCTTGAGCGTATCGGTGCCGCTCCCCTTTTGCTGCGACGCGTCCGAGCCGCTAAAGAACGGCAGGCCCGCACCGGGACGCCCGGCACCGGCGCCGGCGAGCGGACGCTTCTTGTCCTGGTCCTTGGCGGTAAGTTTCTCGATAGCCTTTTTGATGGAGGCGGACGACACACCCAGGCGCATGAGGATGTCCATGGCCATGCCGTTGCCCTCTTCGACGATTCCGATCAGCAAGTGCTCGGTCGACACGTAGGTCTGGTTGTTCTCACGTGCCACGCGGAAGGAGCGCTCCATCACGCTGATGACGAGCGGCGTAAAGGCAAGCTTGGCAGCCTCGGTCTCCTCGCTGGGCTCGGGAACCGTGGTCTGGACCTCCTTGAGGGTGTCCATGATGTCGTCGTAGGAGATATCAAGCGAGCGCAGCGCCTCGGCAGCGATGCCCTCGTCCTCCTTGGCGAGTGCGAGCAGCAGGTGCTCGGTGCCCACCTTATTTGAGTGCAGATCGAGCGCCTCCTGCTTGGCCATCGACATGACCTTGCGCGCTCGATCGGTAAATCTATCTAACATGCTCGTTTCCTTACATGAGTTCATCGAAATCAAAACGCCCGCCCGTCGGCGGCGCTTTTGTCTCTTTACCCACAGGTTGTCTATGTTAACAGCTGGAGGAATATCTATAAACCCGGCTCACATGAATGCAGGTTATGACCGCATCGCGGGACTCACCGCGCGATGCGCGACAGGCGCCCCGCAAGAGAAACCCTAGGCGTCTTTCACCACGTCGGGACTCGTCGCACGCGATGCGCGATAGGCATCGGCCTCCTTGGAGACGCGTTCGAGCAGCTCGGATGTATCGACGCCCTCGACTTGCGCGACCGTTTCCACCGTCTGCATGGCGACCGCCCTCAGGTACGCACACGCGCTGTCCCCCGGCTGCTCGAGGTCTATCTCCTCGCCGCCCTCCCGGGCAAAGCCGACCGCCATCACAAAGCCCATGATGCCCGAGACCAGAAAGCCCACCGCAAAGCTCGAATCTGCCTTGAGCTCTTCTCCGTCGGGGTGGACGATCTCTCTCACGCGGTCGATGATGATCGTATGGATGCCCTGCACGACCTGCTCGGCGGCACCCGCCCTCATGGTGATGACGATGCGCCGCAGCAGGCAGCGGACGTCGCGCCGGTCGAACGCCGAAAGGTCGCCCTCGCTCGAAAAATGCCAGAGGGCATCGGTGATGAGCTCGTTATCCTGCAGCAGCTGGGCTATGGCGATGGCGACGAGTTCATCGAAATCGTGAAAATAGTAGTAAAACGTTCCGCGATTGCACTGGGCGGCGCGGGTCACCTCGCCAACCGACAGCTCGAAGATGCTGTTGTTCTCGATGAGCTCCCAAAACGCCTCGATGATACGGGTGCGTGCATCGGGCGCATCGGCGTCCTTACGCGGTCTCGCCATGCGCCTCACCGCACCCCTGCGCCTTGGCGTTCATGATGAGCATCTGAAGACGGTTCTCCACGTTGGCGAAGCTCACGTCGGGATCGTAGTCGAGCGGCAGGAACTGCGCCGTGGGATACTGCTCCTTGAGCGCATGGATGAGCCCGCGCCCCACGACATGGTTGGGCAGACACCCGAACGGCTGCAGGATCACGAAGTTGCGGCAGCCGCGCTTGGCGTGCTCGAGAATCTCCGCCGGAATCAGCACGCCCTCGCCCGCATCGAACGTATGGTGCAGGATCTTATCGCTCGCGCGCACGAGCTCGGGCATGCGCGTCGGCGGCTCGTAGAGCGGGCTCGCCGCGCCCAGGCGGTCGCAACGGTCGTGCGCGAGCTCGAACAGGTTGTCCGCCGTGGCGTACCAGGCCTTTTCGGGCAGCGACAGGTCGACGTGGAACTCGCGCGACTGCGCATGCTTGTAGAAATAGGTCTTGCGGATCACGTCGGTCATGCGCGCCTCGATGACCTCGAGCCCGTTGTCCTCGAGGTAGCGCTCGATCTCGTGGTTGGCGCCGAGATGGAAATTGAGCAGGTACTCGCCCACGATGAGAACGGTCGGATGCGGGTTCGAGCGGTCGTACGGAACGGCGTCCATGATCGCAAGCGCGCGTTTGAAGCCCGTCGCCTGGCCTCTCAGCCCGGAGCGCTCCATGCCCTCGATAACCTCATCGAGCGCGCGGTCGAACGCAGCGTCCGCCGCGCCCTTCTCGAGCTCGTAGGGACGGATGCGCCTAAGCATGGCCTCGAGGGCATCGATCACGGGAAGACCGTAGGCGATCTGGATGCTCGGGCCAAGGCCGAGCTTGAAGCCCGGATGCGCATTGTGGGCATCGACGTCGTCGTTGGTGAGCACCGGGACATAGTCGTATCCCGCGTCGTCGAGCGCGCGGCGCAGCAGGGGCATGTAGTGCGTCAGGCGGCAGTCGCCGATATACTTGCCAGTCACCACGGCGACGTCGTGCGGGTCGTACTTACCGCTCTCGAGTGCCGCGAGCGCCTCGCCGATCACGATTTGCGCGGGGAAGCAGATGTCGTTGTGCACATAGCGTTTGCCCAGGCGGATGGCATCCTCGCGCCCGATATCAAGGGCCTCGGCGCGCACGCCCTGATTGCGCATCGCCGCGGTCATGAGCCTGCAGAACGCATGGGAGGTGTTGGGGACCAGCGCGATCTTGTCGTGCCGGTCGCGCTTGGTGTACTTGACCTTATACGGGGCGTCGAGCGGATGGACCGCGTGCACCCGGGCGCCCTCGGCACGCTCCTCCGCGCGACGACGGTTGACCGACTCGATAAACGAACGCACGCGAATGCCCATGGGACCGGCGACGTCGCTCTCATCGAGCTTGATCATCATCGGAACCTTGGAGCCCATCTCGCCCATCATGCGCGCGATCTCGTCGGTGAGATACGCATCGTGGCCGCAGCCGAAGCTGCCCATCTGCACGAGCTCGAGCTCGGGCGTCGATGCGACGATGACCGCGCACGACAGCATGCGCGCATGGTAGTTGTTCACGATGTCGATGCGGCTGTTGGAAAGATCGACGTTGCAGACCCCCGGCACCGCATCGGGCGTCAGCACGGGGATGCCGCGCTCAGAGAAGAGCTTGGGCAGCCCGTGGTTGACCAGCGGGTCGTTGTGGTACGGGCGCGAAGCGATCACCACCGCGTAGCCGCCGTCCTCGTGCACGTTCTCGAGCACCTGCCTGCCGCGCAGCTGCAGCTGGTTCTCAAACGTCTCCTGCGCGCGGTCCGCCTGCTCGGTCGCCTTGGCAACCAGGTCGGCATCGATATCGAAGGTCTCCTTGCACCACGCCTTGAGCTGGCGGTTTCGGTCGCCCTCGTCGTACCAGTGGAACAGCGGCGTATCGAACGGAACGCCGAAACGCTCCTCCGGGTTATCGGAATTGCGCATCACGTAGGGGTATCCCTTTACGACGGCGCACATCCACTCGCTGGTAGAGGCGGTGTTTTCGGTGGGCACCGTCGTGATGACGGGCATGAAGATGCGGTCGACGCCGGCGTCGACGAGATTGCGGATGTGCCCGTGGACGAGCTTGGCCGGGAAGCACACGGTGTCGGATGTGACGTGCGCCAGACCGCGCTCGTACATCGCCTTGGTGCTGCGTCCCGAGACGCGCACCTTAAAGCCGAGCGTGCTGAAGAACGTCGACCAGAACGGCATGGTGTCCCAGAACTCGAGCACACGGGGAATGCCGATCGTGACATCGCGCCCCCCGCTGACGGGAACCGTGGGGTACGACTCGAACAGCAGCTTCTCGCGGTCGACAAAGAGATTGGGGGCAGCCGCGGTCCGGTCGCGCCCCGTGCCGGGTGCCTGTGCCTCGCAAGCACCCTGCGGACGCAGCTCCTCCGCCGCGGGAACCTCGCGCACGAGCTCATCCCATGAGATGGCGCCGCCGCGCGGGCAGCGATTGCCCGTGACGTAAAGCGAGCCGTCGCCAAATGCCACGACCGCGCGCTGGCAGCGGTTGTTGCACCGACGGCAGGTAACGCCGCCGAACTCGCGATGCTCGAAGCGCTCCACGGCATCGAGCCCGATAAACGACGTGCCGGCGTCGCCCTTGCGGCATTCCTCGCGCGCGAGCAGGGCGATACCGATAGCGCCCATCAGCCCCGGGTGGGGCGCACGCGTGACGGGTTTGCCCAGATACTGCTCGAATGCGCGCAGCACCGCGTCGTTTCGGAACGTGCCGCCCTGGACGACGACTTTGTCGCCCAGACGGTTGAGATTTGAAACGCGAATGACCTTGGTGAACACGTTCTCGATAATCGAACGGCAGAGACCGGCCATGATGTCGCCCGGACCCTTACCGCGCCGCTGCTCGGAAACGACGCTGCTGTTCATGAACACCGTGCAGCGGCTGCCGAGAACGGCGGGGGCTTTGGACGAAAATGCCTCGGTCGCGATATCCTCAACGGCTATTCCGAGGTTTTTGGCAAAACCCTCGAGGAACGAGCCGCAGCCCGCAGAGCACGCCTCGTTGACGACGATATCGGTCAGCACGCCGTGGTTGAGCCAGATGGCCTTCATATCCTGTCCGCCGATGTCGAGCACGAAGGTCGCATCGGGAACGCATGCGCACGCGGCGCGGGCGTGCGCGACCGTCTCGACCGTATGGTAGTCGGCGTGGAACGCGCGCGCGAAAAGCTCCTCGCCGTATCCCGTGGTGCCCACGGCATCGATCGCAAGCGTGACTCCCGCTGTCTCCCAGCGGTTCTTCAAGCTGACAAGACCCTGTTGGGCGACGTCGAGCGGTCTGCCGTTATTAGACGCGTAGAACGAATCGACAAGCTCACCCGCCTCATCGACCAGGGCGAACTTGGTCGTCGTGCTCCCCGAATCGATACCGAGCGCCACACGCACCGTCTCTCCGGGCGCATACGCATCCGGACCCTTTGCCGGCGTCTCTTTGCCATGGCGTGCCGTAAAATCCGCCTGCTCGGCAGGTGTGGCAAAAAAGGGCTGGGCAAGACGTCCCTCCCCGCTTGCGGGCGCGACCGTCTCGAGCTTATCCAGCCGGACAAAAGCGTCGGGAAGGTCGATCGGTTGGGACGATGCGAACATGTCGGTCAGCGACAGGGCGGCACCGCGCGCGACCATGATCTGCGGATCGCGCGGGACGATAACCTGATCGTCCGATAGATTCAGTTGCTCCCGGAACACGCGGACCAGTGTGGGGTTGTAGGCGAGCGTACCGCCCTCGAAGATTACCGGCGGCTCGATGTCGATACCCTGGGCCAGACCGCCGATCGTTTGGCGGGCGACCGCGTGAAGCGCCGAAAGCGCCAGGTCGGTGGTAGGAATGCCCTCGTTGAGCAGCGGCTGGATATCGGTCTTTGCGTACACGCCGCAGCGGCCCGAGACCTCGTGGACGGTCGTTCCCCGGCTTGCGAGCTGCTCGAACTCGCCCGATTCGGTGCCGACCCCCATGAGCTTTGCCATCTCGTCGATAAATGCACCGGTACCGCCTGCGCACGAGCCGTTCATGCGCATGTCGGCAACCTCGATGTCTCCCTTATCGTTGGTGCGGAAGAAGATCATCTTGGCGTCTTGGCCGCCCAGCTCGATGGCGCAGCGCGTCTGCGGATAGAACCTGCTGATCGCGAGCGCGTTGGCGACCACCTCCTGAACGTACGAGGCGCCCAGCGCGGTCGCGATATCGCGCGCACCCGAGCCGGTCACCGCAACGCGCAGTGACTCATGGGGAAAGCGCTCGGCGAGCTCGCCGAGCATGGCGCGCACGCTCGCTGTCTGACACGCCCCGTGGCGGCGATATCCCCACCACGCCTCGGTCATATCCTCGTGCATCGCGTAAACTTTGGTCGTCGTCGACCCTACGTCCAGTCCTACTAGCAACGCCATAATGCTCCGTCTCTCGCATTTTTCCCGCTAGAGATATACCACTCTACGTAATACAACAGACTGTTGTATTTAAACTCCGTATAAAAAGCGGCTGCCGAAACGCTTCAGCAGCCGCCGAATGCACCAACAGATTGTTCTGCGCGCTAGCACGTCGGGCAACGGAGCAGCACGGGCCCTCCGGTCATGCGCACCGCTCACGCCCGCGATGTCGCCGAGAGAGCTATCCACGCTTAGGGCTCCAACCAAGCAAGTCGCCCGCGCTCAGCAGATCCCTAAGCGAGCTACTCGCACTCAGGAGCCATAGCCTGCTCCAAGAGCTCGGCATGCTCCTCCTCGAAAACCGTCCCCACAGGGAAGGCGCGACGGAAGACGAAGCGGGAAATCGGACCGGCTACCAAAAGGTTCCACGGCAGCGCCATCACAAAATTATGCGGGATGTTGATCATCCAGATCGCGGGCACGGAATACAGGTTCGCAAGGATGCCGCCGGGCATGTGCGTCAGACCCTCACAGGCACCGTACAGCGACATGATGATGACCATGGGAACGACCATGCAGGAGCTGACGGCGAGCGTCATGGCAAGTGGCGAGCTCTTGCCCGGCGTGACCAAGTACTTAAAGGCGAAACCCTTGGCGAGCGGGCTGGCGACGAACCAGTCGCAGCACATGGCAAAAATGTAGGCAACGGGGAAGCCGAGCCACGCAGTGGCAACGACCTCGCCGTTGATGGCCCCGTGCTGCAGGGCAACGTTGTAGATGCTCATCCAGAGCACCATGCAAAAGCACATGATAAAGGTGAACAGCAGGCTCTCTCGTTTGTTGATAGGCATAAAGGGCAGATTCCTCTCTGTGTTGTACCGCGGCGCCACGCAACAAAAACGGGCGGGCAAGATGGAGCTGTTGGAACTTCATCTCGCCCGCCCGTGGTACGCGCGTCTGCGACTACTTATGTGGTGGAACCAGCCTAGCACGAAACGCATGCGCTTCGTAAGCGTTGAGTTTATGAAGATGCAGGGCACCGATAATCCCCCGACCCCATAAGTTGCGGTGGAATACGGACTGTTTTGACCCTTTAAGCAGCAATTCAGTCCCTATTTCACCGCAACTCATTTGGTGCAAAGTAACCTGTCCCCCTTGTACCAATTAGCTGGTGTGGCGCCAGCGAGGGTCGGTGAGCGTACGCGCCACGCCCAGTCCAACGGGCAGAAACGCTACGATGAGCACTGCGCGCACAAACCAGCCGAGCATATTGACCGTGTCGAAGGTGCACATGTAATACATCGAGCGATACAGATACAAGCCCGGCACCATAATGACAATCGAAGGCACCGTGAGGGCGATGCGCGGGTAGGTGAGCTTGACTTCAGCCAAGCTTGCGAGCAGCCCCGATACCAGCGCGCCGATAAACGCTGCTGCCTCGGGAGGCATTCCCGTGCTGAGGCCCAGGAAGGGAATCATCGTCGGCGCATCGACAAGGGTCAGACGCAGGGTATTGGACACGGCGCCGATCAACCCAGCTGCCGCGGCCATCTTTACCGGGCTGTTGAACATCACCGAGAAGCCGAATACGCCAACGAAGCTCATCACCACGCGCAGGAGCGTAAGGGCAAGCGGCGAAAGGCCCAGTGGGGCAAAGTCGTCCGGCGCCAGGCCAACACACTCGGCAACCATCCAACCTACGAGGGTCGCCATCACAATAATCGATACGGCATATGAAAGGCGCTCGATACCGCTTCGCATGTCGAGCTTAGCGATGTCGAGGCCTGCCGTAATGAGTGGAAAGCCGGGAATCACAAAGAGCATGGCGCCGATATAGCCTTCTTGGTGCGACATTGCCCCCGGTATGGCCTGGCCAAGGCCGAGCAATGCCAGCAGATACGAAACGCAAGCGAGCGCAACGCCGGTCGTCAGCGCGCTGAACTGACCAAGGCCTTGCTTGAGAATATGGGAGCGGGCAAAGTTGCCGACACCCGCGCCCACGAACGCGCAGGCCATCTCGATAGGGCCGCCGCCGAGCAAAAAAACGAAGGCGCCACAGGCGCAGGCCGCCGCAAGGCCCTGTTGCCAAGGCGCGTAATCAGGTTTTGAACTCTCAACGGTCTTGAGCATCTCGTGATACTCGTGCACCGTGAAGCGACGACCATAGGTCTCGATTTCCTTGAGGAAACTCTCCATCATCCAAATGCGATGTGTATTGACGCCCGTTGTGGGCAAGCTGACGACCTCATTAAAGCAGTGACCATCTTCGATGCAGGTGCACTCAAACGACAGAAGACTTAAGTCAACGTGGATGGTGACACCGAGTACGGCGGCAACACGATTCATGGTATCGCGCACGCGCCAGGCACCCGTTCCGCTTGCCAGCATAAGCATGCCGGTGCGGCAGATGATGGATGATTTATCGGTGAGCGGCGCATCGACGGCAAGCTCATCGCCTGCCGTCACGATCTGGTGCCAGTCAGTTTTCATATGGAGCGCGCCGGCACGGACACCGTGGTGCATGGGGGCTCTCGAAAGCAGCGAGTCAAGGCGCGAAGGCTGTGAGGGCTCCGCCGATTCGCCCTCGTCCTCGTCGGGCTCTTCATCGACCAGATCAAAGGAATCAAGCGGCGCTGGCTCGCGACGGTCGATCAGCTCCTCGTCCTCATCATCAAAGTAGTTGAACTGATCGAGCATGTCCTCTTCGATTGCGCGCTCGCTCGCGTCGTCCATCCCGGTGCTCCCTTCCTATCGACTAACCCCCATCCTAGACAGCGACGGCTAAAGGAAACATAAAAGAGACGGCTGTCATGCGAACCATGCGCGCAATAGCCATTGAGTAGTCGTTTAAGAACGTCCCCAATGACTACCAGTAACTCGACAAGGACTGTCCCCAAGTGCCGGCAGAAAAGGAACGTCCCTAAGTGCCAACCAGGGCAACACCGCAGATAGAGGACGGACAGACACTATGACCCAATCCGAGGGCACTAAAAAGATAGGAGCCCCCGCTCGTGACCGCGGGTCGGGGCTGCGACAATGATGTTGAAGTGCCATAGGCGCAGCCGCGCCGCAACGAGGTTGGGAGGCTCCCATGCCAAAGTATTCTACCGCGTTCGGGATGGACGTCCACCTGAGGTCGACCACCGTCTGCGCCCTCGACGCGGACACCGGCGAGGCCGTGACGAGGAGGTTCCCCGGCAACCCCTGGGGCGAGATCGCCGGGTGGATGGGTGGGTTCCCCGGGCCGTCGCTCGCGGCCTACGAGAGCGGCTACCCCGGCTTCGCCCCGCAGAGGGAGCTCGCCGGGCTCGGCGTCGAGTGCGTCGTCGCCGCGGTCTCGAAGATCCCCAGGTCGGCCGCCGACTCGGCCTCCAAGAACGACAGGAACGACGCCGCCAGGATGGCCAAGGCGATACTCGCCCACGACATCTCCCCCGTATGGGTCCCCTCCCCCGAGGTCGAGGGCATCAGGGACCTCGCCGGCGCCTACGACGGGGCGACCGCGCGCCTGGCGACCGCCAAGCAGCGGCTGCTCGCCCTCCTCGCAAGGCGGGGGTTCGCCTACGGCG
>DXZN01000003.1:0-14524 GCA_019419645.1 Collinsella sp.
GTTCCCCATATTATTGATGACGTCGACAGGCGGGGTGGTTCCCCGCGTACGTGCCATCTGAGTAACCGAGGGGAGGGCGCACATGGGAATGACGGGTGCATACGAGCGCAATCTCGATGCAAAAGGTCGTCTATCCCTGCCTGCACCCCTTCGTGAGGAGCTTGGAGAGCACGTTCGCGTGTTCAAAGCCCTGGATGTCGATGCTCTGTACGTGTTCTCTGCCGAGGCCTTCGATAAGTGGGTCGAAGGACTCTTCGCGGGTCGTGAGGGCCACGAGGGTTTTAACCCGCGTGACATTAACGACCAGAAGCTCATGAGGGCGATCAACAAGCGCACCACGTCGATGGATGTGGACAGCGCAGGTCGTATCGGTCTTTCTGAGTCTCTCCGCAAGCAGGCGAACCTCGACCGCGAGGTCACGGTTGTGGGCAACTACGACCACCTTGAGGTTTGGGACCGCGCTACGGCCGATGAGGACGATGATGACGAGGCCCTGCTGGACCTCTTCTTCTCGTAAGGGCAAGGCACGAGTAACGGATGGAGCGTGGGATCTTGACACAAGAATATCGGCATGAACCTGTCATGCTCGGCGAAGTGCTTGAGTCGCTGCAGCTAAAGAGCGGTTCCGTCGTCTGCGACTGCACCCTTGGCGGTGCCGGCCATTCGGTAAAGATGGCCGCACAGGTGGGGGAGACCGGCCTTTTGCTCGGCGTCGATCAGGACGACATGGCCCTCGAGGCCGCTGGCGCCCGTCTGGACCGCGAGGTTCCCGGCGTACCGCACCAGCTGCTGAAGGGAAACTTCGGCGACTTGGACGAGCTGCTTTGCTCGGCCGAGGTGCCCGGGGTCGATGGCTTCCTGTTCGACTTGGGCGTTTCGTCGCCGCAACTCGATATCCCTGGCAGGGGCTTTTCGTACAACGAGGACGCCCCATTGGACATGCGGATGGATCCGGGTAACAACACCTTAAACGCAGCTGAGGTCATCAACACCTATAACGAACACGACCTCGCCCGGATTCTACGCGTCTATGGCGAAGAGAAGTTCGCCTCACAGATCGCGCGTGAGATCGTGCGCCGCCGCGAGCAAGAACCGATCGAAACCACCGGCCAGTTTGTCGAGATCATCAAGGCTGGTATCCCCGCTGCCGCTCGTCGGCATGGCGGACACCCAGCCAAGAAAAGTTTCCAGGCCATTCGCATCGAGGTCAATCACGAACTCGATGTGCTCGAGCGAGGGCTTGACGCCGCCACAAGGTGGCTCAACCCGGGCGGACGCATCTGCGTCATCTCGTATCACTCGCTCGAGGACCGTATCGTAAAGAACCACTTTAAGGAGATGAGCCAGGGGTGCACGTGTCCGCCGGAGATTCCGGTGTGCGTGTGCGGCAACGTGCCGATACTCAAGGTCATCACCCGCAAACCCCTGGTTGCCCAACCCGATGAGGTTGCGCGCAACCCTCGGGCGAGATCAGCCAAGATCCGCGTGGCGCAGCGTCTGTAGACGCGACCGCGCGATATTGGACCTCCCGCTCGTACCACAAACGAAGCTTAAACACACTACCAACGTACTCGGGATGGGAGGCGGCATATCATGGGCTACAACACCTCAAACGCAGCACTCGCCTATGATATGAACGCCATGCCCGCCTATCGTGAGGCACCGCAGGCCCCCGTTGCTCCCCGCGAGCAGCGCACGCCGCGCTTTGATGTCTACACGGGCGCGGGCCGTCAGGCAAACCAGGCGGTAAGCCCGGTTTTCATGAGCGTTCTTAAAACGTTTTGCATCATTGCGGTCATCTTCATGACGATCGGCGTCGCCCGTGTGGCGCTCGCCGGCGTTACGGCCCAGGTGCTCAACAGCAACGCCGCGCTTACCAACACGCTCGAGAAGGCGACCGACGAGAGCTCCGACCTGGAGGTCATGCATTCGGTCTATGGTGCCGACACGCGCATTCGCGACCTTGCGGGCGCTTATGGCATGGTGGAGCCCAGCGAGAGCGTTACACTTGATTTTTCGCAGGATGCAGCCGCGGGCGCTAGCTCGACCGCGACCGCTCAGTAACAAGACGGTAGCTGAGTATGACAAATGACTATCGCCGCGGCTCCGACGGGGGTCGCGGTTCTGGACGTCCCTCATCGCGGGGACGTTCTGGTTATCAAGGAACGGGTCGGCCATCTTACAACGCGAGGCCGTCCTATGGCAACGACCCCGCGTCGCGACTTCGCGGCTCGGGCGGCCCTCAAGTGCATAACACCAGGTCGCGCAAGAGTTCGTCGACCGAATGGCTCACGGGCACGCCTCTGCCTCGCCGCAAAGCCGTCATGGGCTTCATTGGGCTTGGCTTGGGCTTGGGCGTCTTTCGCCTTGCCGACTATCAAATTGTCGAAGCCGATAAACTGCGCGAGCGTGCCGATGCGCGCCGCCTGCTTGCGCAGACCCTCTATGCCAAACGTGGCACCATCTACGACCGCAACGGTAACGTGCTGGCGTCGTCGGTCGAATGTCGCAACATCGCCGTGAACCCCCAGCTTGTCGAGGATGTTGACAAGACGGTGTCGGCGCTGGTCAAGGCAACTGGAATCGATAAAAAGACCTGCCGCAAGCTCGTTGAGTCCGATGGAACCTGGGTGTATATCAAGCGCCAGGTGGACGAAGACGACGCTGCGGCGCTGGAGAAGAAGAACCTGCCCGGCGTGCTTTTTGAGCAGGCCATGAAGCGCGTATATCCATACGGCAATCTGGCATCGCAGGTGCTGGGTGTAGTGAATGTAGACAACGACGGCTTGACGGGTCTCGAAAAGCAATACAACAAGCTTCTGACCGGCACGAACGGTTCTCTCGTACGCGAGCGCGCGAGGGACGGCAGCTATATCGCGGGCGGTGCCTATAAAAAGGTGGCTGCGGTCGACGGCGTTGATATCGTGACGACGCTCGACGTCAATATCCAGCGTGCGGCCGAGGATGCCCTGGCAGAGGCTGTCGAGAAGACAAAGGCCAAGAACGGCTCGGCGCTGGTCACCGATCCTACGACAGGCGAGATCTTGGCAGCCTGCTCGTATCCGACCTACGACCAGACCAATTTGGAAAACGCCAAGACCGAGGATATGAACCTGCGCCTGGTCACCGACGCCTACGAGCCCGGCTCGGTCTTTAAGACGCTCGTGGCGGGCGCCGGCTTCGACTTGGGTGTCGTGCGGTCGAGTACGTCGTTTGAGGTGCCGGCGAGCATCAAGGTGGGCGACGATACCGTCACCGATGCCGACAAGCGCGACTATGCCATGACCATGGATGTGCGCGAGATGATGCGCCGTTCGTCCAACGTAGGCTTTGTCCTGGTGGGGCGCAAGATCGGTGCCGACGACTTTGCCGCCTATGTGGACAAGTGGGGCATCGGTCACAGCTCCGGTGTCGATTTTCCGGGTGAGAGTCTGGGCATCGTCAAGGAGCGCGACCAGTACGACGGCGCCACGCTGGGCTCGATGAGCTTTGGCCAGGCGCTGTCCGTCTCGCCGATTGAGGTCGCACGTGCCGTGGGCGGCATCGCGAACGGCGGCGTGATGATGACGCCGCACTTCTATAAGTCCAGCAAGGGCGATGAGAAGGACTGGGGCGAAGGCGAGCGTGCGATTTCGGAGGACGCTGCCGCCCAGGTGACATCGTGCATGCAGACGGTCGTGTCCGAAGGCACGGGCGTTGGCGGTGCGGTCGATGGCTATGACGTGGCGGGCAAGACCGGTACGGCCGAGCGTGCTGACGAGAACGGCGGTTATCTCAAGGAGAACTACATGTCGTCCTTTATGGGCTTTGCGCCGGCACAATCGCCCAAGGTGCTGTGCTATATCACACTCGATGGAACGCCGAGCGGCTCGGATGCCGCCGCGGTGCCATTCCAGTCCATTATGGCCAGTGCGCTTGACGTGTTGGGTGTCCCGCGCACCAAGTAGGGGGTTACTATCTATGAAATGGCCAGTCGGTTAATCCGGGTTGTTCACATGCCCTGCACCACGCGCGCATGGCACTGGGATACAATACGCCGATAGCATTATTAGGTTTACAGGGGAGCTGCAATGATAGAGATCGCCGTCAACAACCTCGCGGCCTCAACGGGGGCCCGAACCGTGACGGAAGAAGTCGATCGGGTATGCCGCGGGTGCGTTATCGACTCGCGTCAGGTCGAGGAGGGGACGATCTTTGTCGCCTTCCCTGGCGAAAAGGTCGACGGCAATGATTTTGCCTCCCGTGCCATCGAGTCGGGTGCCGGTGCCGTCGTGATGACGCGCGAGCCCGATGCCGAGCTGGTTTTGCTGGCGCAGGACAAGGGATGCGCCATCTTGCTGACCGACGACCCCGTGGAGTTCTTGCTGCGCTTGGCGCACGTATATCGCTTGGAGCTTGGCTGCCTGGTCGTCGGCATTACCGGTTCGATTGGCAAGACGACGACCAAGGACGTGCTCGCTGCCGTGCTCGCCAAGCGTTATCGCGTCTGGGCCACGAAGGGCAATTTCAACAACTTGATCGGCATGCCGCTCACGGTGCTTTCCGCTCCGGTCGATACCGAGGTTCTGGTGCTCGAGATGGGCATGAACCATTTTCATGAGATTGAGCGCCTGTCCCAGTCTGCCAACCCCAATCTTGCCATCGTGAGCAAGATCGGAACCTCCCACATCGGTATCCTGGGCAGCCGCGAGAACATCGCCCGCGCCAAGTCCGAGATTGTCCAGGGCATGCGCGCCGCCGGCGACTTCTCGCCGTTGCTGGTTTTGGGCGGCGAGGACGACTTTACGCCGTTCATTCGCGACACGTTCGCCCAGCCTGCAGGTATTGACGTGATGCTGGCCGGTGTCTCGGACGACGACGAAGTCCGCGCGCGCGACATTCGCGTCGACGACGAGGGCCATCCGGTCTTTACGCTCGACTTTGGTCAGGGCGACACGGTCGATACCATGTTGGCCATTCCCGGTGTGCAGTCCGTGCCCAATGCCGTCAAGGCCGCCGCGGTCGCCTATCGTCTGGGCGTGACGCCCGAGCAGATCGATGCTGCCTTTAGGGGCCTTACGATCACCGGTCACCGTCAGGAGATCAAGCGCTCCAAGAGCGGAGCACGCATCATCGACGACTCCTATAACGCCAGTGCCGAGTCTATGGCTGCCGGCCTCGATTTGCTGTGCTCGCTTTCGTGCACGGGGTCTCGCATGGCGATCCTGGGCGAGATGGGCGAGATGGGCGATGAGGCTCCTCGCATGCATGAGCTCGTGGGCGCCTATGCCGCCGCCAAGAAGCTCGACATGCTGGCGTGCGTGGGTGGTGAGCTAGCCCAGCTTATGGCCGATGCCGCGCGCATGATGGGCATGGACGAGGACCGCATCCAGGTGTTCTCCGATTATCAGCAGGTGCTCGACCGCATGGGCGGCGCGCTTGAAAAACATGATGTTGTACTGGTCAAGGGTTCCCGCTTTGTTGAGCTCGACCGCTTTGTGGAAGGTGTGTGCTAGCCCATGTTCGGCAATCCCTCGTATCCAACGTATCAGGCTTTTTTGGGGCTTGGCATCGCCGCAGCCATTGCGCTGCTGCTCATGCCGTGGTGGATCAAGCTGCTCAAGGTCGAGGGTATCGGCCAGCAGGTTCGTGCCGACGGCCCCAAGCGTCATTTGGTTAAGCAGGGAACGCCCACCATGGGTGGCGTTGTCATCCTCGTCGCGATCTCGCTGACCTGCCTGCTGATGGGCAAGCTCACCACCGAGCTCGTACTCGTGCTGCTCGCCACGCTGGCGACCGGCGTGCTGGGCCTGATCGACGACCTGACCTCCGTTACGCATGGGCGCTCGCTCGGTCTGACGCCCCATGCCAAGATGATCGGCCTAACCATTATCTGTGTCACCTTTACGGTACTTGCCGTCAACTGGTGCGGCGTCGCCCCCGAGATTCGTTTTCCCGGTGGGTTGACGATCGACCTTGGCGTGCTTTCGACCACCATCTGCGGCTATTCGTTCCCGTGGCTCTATATTGTCTTTTGCTGGCTGATGATTGCCGGTCTTTCTAATGCCGTGAACCTGACCGATGGCCTTGACGGTCTTGCTGGCGGCACCTCCATGATCGCCATGCTCGCCATGGCTGCCATGGCGTTTCTGCACGGAGACGTGAACCTGTCCATCTTCTGCACCGCGTGTGCCGGTGCCTGCTTGGGCTTTCTGTGGTTCAACTGCTATCCGGCGAGCATCTTTATGGGTGATACCGGCTCGCTTGCTCTGGGTGCCGCGTTTGCCTGTACGTCCATCATGACTAACACCGAGGTCGTCTCCCTCATCATCGGCGGCCTGTTTATCGTTGAGACCCTGTCGGTCATGATTCAGGTTGTCTACTTCCACTTTACGCACAAGCGCGTCTTCCTTATGGCGCCCATCCATCATCATTTCGAAAAGAAGGGTTGGGCCGAGACCAAGGTCGTCATCCGTTTTTGGATTATCGCTGCGGCATTTGGTGCCGTTGGCCTTGCTCTGTTCTTCCAGTTGGGATAGTGGTCTTTCATGCCTCTTGCTGAAGTCTTTAGCCTGCTCGTTTTGGGTCAGGGCAAATCCGGTCTCGATGTCGCCCGCTGGGCGCTGGCACATCCAGAGCGCGTAAGCGCCGTTACCGTGTATGGCGGCGGCACCTCTGAGCCCAATGACGCCACGCGTGCGCTCGAGGCTGCTGGTGCGTCGTTTGTCTATGGGACCGAACAGGTCGAGGGCGCCTATGACGTATGCGTGACGTGCCCGGGCATCTCGGAGTTCTCGGGCTTCTTTAAGGCCGGGCGCGAGCATGCCGCCCAGATTATGGGTGAGCCCGAGTTTGCCTATCGCCTGTCGCCCGATAACTGGATTGCCATCACGGGCACCAACGGCAAGACGACCACCACGTCGCTGACTGATTATCTGCTCAAGGCTGCCGGCGAGGCCAGCGTAGCTGTCGGCAACATCGGCGAGCCGCCGGTCAACGAGATTGACGGACGAGCCCACAACGAGTGGTTTGTGGCTGAGCTCTCGAGCTATCAGATTGCTACGACCACCGAGCTCCACCCTCGCGTGGCGGTGCTGCTTAACATCACTCCCGACCACTTGGGTTGGCATAAGAGCCATAAGAACTATGCGCTTGCCAAGATCAAACTGTTTGACAATATGGTCGATGACGATCTGGTGGTTGTCGACGTCGAAGACGCCGGCATTCACGAGTTCGATGAGTACATCTATACGCCGGGTCGCCGCATCTGCAAGGTCGCTTTTGACGAGCCCGAGGGTGCAGACGCCGCCTTTGTGCGCGACGGCAAAATGGTCGTGCGCCTGAAGGGCGTCGAGACTCAGCTTGTCGCCACGTCCGAGCTCAAGATCTCGGGCCATCACAATGTCATCAATGCCTTATGTGCCGCCACGGCTGCTCTGGCCGTCGGTGCCGATGTCGATGGTGTCCGCCGCGGTCTGGCCTCGTTCCAGCCGCTCGAGCATCGCGTGGAGCCGTGCGGCGAGATTGACGGTGTGCGCTACGTCAACGATTCCAAGGCGACCAACACCGACGCGGTCGAGAAGGCACTGACGGCATTTCCCGATGACGACGTGATCTTGCTGCTCGGCGGCCACGATAAGGGCACGCCGCTCACGGACTTCGCGCGCGTTGTTATGGATAACGTGCGCTCGGTCGTCTGCTTTGGCGATGCGCGCGAGCGCTTCACCGCCGCTATGGACGAGGCCGATGTCGATGGCGATGTGGATATCGCCCAGGCGGATGACCTACGCGATGCCGTGGACGTTGCCCGTTCGCTGTCGAGCCGTGGCGACGTGATCTTACTTTCTCCTGCCTGCTCTTCGTTCGATGAGTTCTCGGGCTATGAGGAGCGCGGCCGCGTGTTTAAGGACTATGTGGCCCAGCTTGCCGCTGCAGCGAAATCGCAAATGGAATAGGGGTTGCCGGTGAGAGAGGAGAGCCCCCGACAAGGTATGAGGAGGCCCGACTCGGACCGTGCTTCCTCGCGGCGTAGCACACCGCGTTCCGGTCGCGGCGGGCAGTCGTTTAGCGAACGCTATATTGCCGGCGTTCCCGCCCGCATCATGCGCCCCCGTCTGATATTCATGGCCTGTCTGTTTATCTTGGTGTGTTTTGGCCTGCTGATGGTGTACTCGGCGTCTTCGGTCGAGGCGCTGCACGAGAATGGCTCAGCGACGTTTTTTCTGGGTCGACAGGCTGCGTTTGCCGTGGTCGGTGTTCTGGCGCTGATTGCCATCGTGCGCGTTTTGCCGGACAGCTGGTTTGGGGAGGATGTGCTCAGGATCTTCCTCATAGGCATGATAGGGCTACTGTTTCTGGTGTTCTTGGTGGGCAGCGGCAGCCGTGGCGCCACCCGCTGGCTCAACATCGCCGGCATTCAGTTCCAGCCTTCCGAGTTTTTAAAGCCATTTGCCATTGCGTATTCGGCCATCATGCTTGATCGCTTCTTTTCGCCCGGTGGCAACATCAACGAATTCCTTCGCAAGATGGGCATCTACCTGGGCATTCCGCTCTTTCTGATCTTTATCCAGCCCGATTTCGGTACCGTCCTGATCATCCTGTTGACCCTCATGTGCATGGCGTTGTTTGCGGGTCTCGACCCCAAATTTATCATCGGCGTGATAATCTTCGGCATTCTCGTGATCGTGATTGCGCTTGTTGCAGAGCCGTACCGTATGGTGCGTATTCAGGTTGCCTTGAACCCTTGGGCCGACGAGTATGGTGACGGCTATCAGGCCACGCTTGCCATCATGGCCTTTGCCTCGGGCGGTCTGTTCGGCCGTGGCATCGGCAACTCAACCATGAAGTACTCGTATCTGCCCGAGGCGCACAATGACTACATCCTGGCCATCATTGGCGAGGAAGTCGGTTTTGTCGGAACCGTGCTGTTCTTCTTGGTGTTTGCGATGCTGATCTACTCGGCGTTTCGCATTGCCGAGCAGGCGACCGATCGTCGGGGCGCGCTCATGGCGTCTGGCTCCGCGGTCATTCTCGCGGTGCAGTTTTTGATCAATGCGCTGGGCATCCTCAACGTGTTTCCCATGACGGGCAAACCGTTGCCGTTTATTAGCTACGGCGGTTCGTCGATTATTGTGTCGCTTATGCTTGCCGGTCTGATCCTGCGCGTTTCGTACGAGAGCGCCCGTCGCGATGAGTACGACCGTCGCCGCGAGAGCTTTGCCGTTATGGATGAGAGTACCGCCGGCGTGCCCCACGTACGCGGCGAGCGATCTTCGCGTAACGGCTTTACCGTTCTGGATGGCTCTGCGACCGAGCCGGCAGCCCGTCCGCGTCAGCGAACGGCGCCGCAAGGTCGTCCGCAGCGCCCCAGCCCTCGCAGCGCGGGCGGCGGATATAATCGAATCGATTTGAACTCGGACCCGTCGGCGCGTTTGCGCACCGACGACCAGGGACCGCGTGTACGAAGGGACTACCATGACCGATAAGATGACCGTTGCTATTGCAGCCGGCGGCACGGCAGGACACATTAACCCCGCGCTCGCTTTGGCCGAGGAGCTGCATGACCGTGGCCACCACGTTGTGTTCGTGGGCCAGTCGCGCAAGCTCGAGGGTCGTCTGGTCCCCGAGGCTGGGTTTGATTTTGTGCCCATTACGGTCACGGGCTTCGACCGCTCCCGTCCCTGGACGGCGCTGACCTCGCTGTGGCGTGTCAACAAGGCCAAGCGTGCGCTCGCCAGTCATTTCTCAAAGGTCGGCAAGCCCGATGCTGCCATCGGTTTTGGTGCCTATGTCGAGGTTCCGCTGCTGGGGTGGTGCAAGGGCGCAGGCGTTCCGTATCTGCTGCATGAGCAGAACTCTGTTCCGGGCCTGGCCAACAAGATGATGAACTCCCACGCCGCTCGCGTGTGCATCTCGGTGCCGGCAGCGCGCTCGGTCTTTGAGCGCGAAGGTGACCCTGACCACGTGCTCATGACCGGCAACCCCGTACGTCGCTCGGTGATCGAGGGCGATCGCGCTCGCGGCCGCAAGGCACTTGGCGTTCCCGAGGACGCGACGCTGCTGCTCGTCTTTGGCGGTTCACTTGGCGCCCAGCACCTCAACGAGCGCGCGGTTTCGCTCAAAAACGAGCTGCTTTCGCGCAAGAACCTCTATGTGTTGCATTCGACGGGTGCCGACGGCTTTGAGGAGACCGAGCGCGCTTTGGCGCTGACGCCCGAGGAGGCGAAGCGTTACCGCGTCCAGCCTTACATCGACAACATGGGCGATATGCTGGCTGCTGCCGATTTGGTGCTCTCGCGTTCGGGTGCATCGAGCGTGGCCGAGATCGCTGCGCTCGCCGTGCCCTCGATACTCGTGCCGTATCCGCATGCGACGGCCGACCACCAAACCACCAATGCCCGTTATCTGGTCGACGCCGGGGCCGGCGTGCTCTGTGCCGATGCCGATATCGACGGTTCTGCCTTTGCCGATGAGCTGCTGCACCTGGTCGATGACGCGGCGGCGCGCGACGCCATGCGTCAGGCGGCACGTGGTCTGGCTCAGGATAGGGCCGCCGCTCTTCTGGCGGATGCGGTAGAGGGTTTGCGTTAGTTAGACGGGATATCGTCGGTCGCCCTCGCGCTGATGCGGTAGGTGCGGTACAGTTAACGGGTTACAGGCAGTGTTTACGCAAGGAGTACACGAGCACATGGCTGATTCCCAGACTGCAACCTCCGCGCCCGAGTTTAAGAGCGCCCACTTTATCGGTATCGGCGGCGCCGGCATGAGCGGCATCGCCCTCGTTCTGCACGAGCGCGGTTATGCCGTTACCGGCTCCGACCTTAAGACGTCACGTTATATCCGCCAGCTTACCCGCGCTGGTGTGAAGGTGCATGTGGGCCATGAGGCAGCCACGATCGACGAGGTCAAGCCCGACGTGGTTGTTGTCTCTACCGCTATTCCGGAGTCCAACCCTGAACTCGTGCGCGCTCGCGAGCTTGGTATTCCCGTGTGGCCCCGTGCCAAGATGCTCTCTGCTTTGGGCCACGGCTACACCACCGTCGCTGTTGCCGGCACGCATGGCAAGACCACCACGTCTTCGATGTGCGCCACCATGCTCGACCGCATGGGTCTGGATCCGAGCTTCCTGATCGGTGGCATCGTCGAGGGCTATGACACGAACGGCAAGAACGGCTCGGGCGACTACTTTGTCGCCGAGGCTGACGAGTCCGACAGCTCCTTCCTGTTCCTGAACCCCAACGTAGTCATTGTGACCAACGTCGAGGCCGACCACCTCGATCACTACTCGGGCATCGAGGAGATCGAGGCAACTTTCGCCAAATTCATGAGCCTGGTGGGCGAGGAGGGCACCGTCATCGTCTGTGGTGAGGACCCGCATCTGGTCGAGCTCGCCAAGTCGACGGGCCGTCACGTGCTTTCCTACGGCTTTGCCGAGAGCAACGACATCGTCTGCATGCACCCGGATGTCAAGGGCATCCAGAGTGACTTTATCGTTCGCTTTGAGGACGGCACTGAGCATGCTGTGGAGATCAAGAGCAATCCCGGTCGCCACAACATGCTCAACGCCACGGCGGTGCTCACCGTCGCCCATGTCCTGGGCCTTGACATCGACGCCGCCGCCAAGGCGCTCTCGAGCTTTGAGGGCGTCCGCCGTCGCTTTACCCACGTGGGCGATATCGATGGCATCACCGTGGTCGATGATTACGGCCATCACCCCACCGAGATCAAGGCGACGCTTGCTGCCGCTTCGTCGCTGGGCTACAAGCACGTCGACGTCGTGTTCCAGCCGCACCGCTATTCGCGCCTGCAGGCCCTGTGCGATGACTTTGCCGATGCATTTGCCAATGCCGATAAACTGCTGCTGATTGATGTGTTCTCGGCTGGCGAGATGCCCATTCCGGGTGTCACCTCTAAGATGCTCGCCGATACCGTGCGCGCCAAGCATCCTGGCAAGGAGGTCGTGTATTGCTCCAGCCGTCTTGAGCTCAATCAGGAGCTCGAGCAGATGGTGGGCGAGGGCGACCTGCTGCTCACCATGGGTGCTGGTGACGTTACGACCGTCGGTCCCGAGTTTATCGAGTATCTGACTGCCAAGAAAGACGCTTAAGTCTAATGGGTCTGTTTAACGCCGTCATGGCGCTCTCGGGCATGATCGACACGGATGTGATCGAGGACGAGCGCCTTGCGCGTCATACGAGCTATCGTATCGGCGGCAAGGCCGACCTCTTTGTGACGTGCCATAGCTATCATGCCCTCCGCCGCGCCGTGGTGGTGCTCGATCGCGAGCAGGTGCCGTGGGTCATCATCGGCAAGGGCTCCAATCTGCTGGTTGCCGATGGCGGTTATCGCGGTGCCGTCATTTCGCTCGGACGTGAGTTTCAGCGCACGGTTGTTGCCGATGACGGTTGTACGCTGACGGTCGGTGCGGGCGTGATGTTTGCGCGCCTGGTCAACGATGCCCTGTCGCGTAGCCTCTCGGGCCTTGAGTTTGCCGTTGGCATTCCTGGTTCGGTCGGCGGTGCGATATCTATGAATGCCGGCACACGGACCGAGTGGATTGGCTCGCTGGTTGAGGATGTCGTAACGTTTGACCCGGCATCCGGCATCAAGCATTATGCGGGGTCCGAGATCACTTGGGGCTACCGCGAATGTAGCCTTCCCCGTAATGAGATCATCCTCGAGTGCGCGCTCAAGCTTAAACCGGCGCCCAAGGCCGACATTCGCGAGCGCATGGAACGGTACCTGACGAGGCGCAAGCGTACGCAGCCCATGGGTCGCGCATCCTGCGGGTCGGTCTTTCGCAACCCGCCCGATGCGAGCGTGGGCAAGCTTATCGAGGATTGTGGATTAAAGGGTTTTTCAATTGGCGGCGCGGAAGTTTCGCCCGTTCACGCTAATTTTATCGTTAATAACGGAACTGCCTCGGCCGATGACGTTGCCGCGGTTATCAGACATGTGCACGGAAAGGTGAGGGAGGCGTATGGCATCGAGCTCAGACCGGAAGTTAAATTCCTCGGCTTCTAGAGCATCGAAACCCACCTTCCGCCGCGCCGGAGGGCGTTCCGGCGCGCCTGCCAAACCTCAACGCAATACCGTCGCGCACTCTAAGTCTGTCGGGCATGCTCGACAGGCCAATCGTCCGGTCGTCGGCTCGCAGCTCGGTAATCGTCCGGCCGCAAAAAAGTCCTCGCGTCCCTCGGTGACGTCAAAGCCTGTTATGGGCGTCAAGCCTGCCCGTCCCATGGCAACTCCTAAGCCCTCGACGGGAACTAAAGCGCCGCGTCCAGGTCGTACGCTGGGCGCATCGAAACCGCGCTCGCTGACATCGGTGCCGGCTACCGCCAAGAAGCCTTCGAGTAAAAAAGGCGTCAACCCGTTGTCTTCACTTGGGGCGATGGTAAATAAAACATCAGATGCCGCTTCTGTCGTTACAGGCAAAGGCAAAATCGTGGGCGGCGTTCTGGCCGTCTTGGCTGTGCTCGTCGTCGTTGCCATCGTGGTGATTAACTCTGGATTGTTTACCGCCACTGATATTCAGATTCAAGGCAGCGAGCATGTGACGAAGCACGATGCTATCCAGCTGATCGATTTGCCCGAGGGAACGTCGCTTTTTAACGTCGATCCCGACCAGATTACCGAGGACCTCAAGCAGAACCCGTGGGTCTCGGGCGTGGATGTCCAGCGTCAGTTCCCGCATACGCTCATCATTACGCCGATGGAGCGCAAGGTCATCGCAATTGCCTATATCAGCTCCGATGACCTTGCCTGGGCCATCGGGGATGATGACACCTGGATCGCCCCACTGTCGACGTCGGTCGAAGTGGACGACCAGGGCAACGTCATCACGACAGGGCAGGGCTCAAATACCCTGACCGGCATTGATGCCGCGCTGGCGCTCGCTAAGCATTATGGCGCGGTGTTGTTGACTGATGTCTCGGCGGATGTCGCTCCGGTTTCCGGCCAGGCAGTGAGCTCCAAAGCCGTTAAGGCCGGCTTGGATTATGTGCGTGGTTTTTCGAGCGAGTTCTTGGGACAAGTCAAGGACATTTCCACGCCTTCGGTCGAAGCCATCTCGGCAAACCTCAATAACGGCATTGAGGTGTCGCTGGGCGATTCGGACGATATCGCCAAGAAGGAACGCGTAGTCACCAAGTTGCTTTCGCAGGTAGAGGGCGTAACGTATATCAATGTGCGCTCTCCGGGCAACTACACATTTAGGAATGCTCCGACCTCGTAGCGCTGGTTGATGCTTTGTTGAGGGGCCATACCACGCCGTTTATCTGGTTTGTTTGGTTTTCACGGTCAATTATTTGACTGATACGTTCATAATGTGCAAACATAATACGGTTTACCTTTGCATTTACTTTCAACCTGAAGGTTAATGTGCGCACGGGTCGACCCATGCTATGGCTATAACCTTTGTTCGGAGGACCGACATGCACGAGACAGAGATCAACAACTACCTTGCCGTCATTAAGGTGGTCGGCGTCGGCGGCGGCGGTACCAACGCGGTCAATCGAATGATCGAAGAGCTGTCTCTTATACA